>NZ_JBFBBQ010000011.1:0-165084 GCF_040682775.1 Amycolatopsis sp. NPDC051106
GCCGGGCCTCCCCTTCTGCGCGGGGCGGGGGGGCGGCCCCCCCGACGGCTCGGCAGTACCAGAAGTACCAGTTGAAGAACTGGTACCCGGAGTCCTGGCACACCTGGGTTCCTTCGTCGGCCAGTTCCAGGCATTCGTCCCACCTGCCGGTGAGGTAGTCGTCCAGGCACAGGTGCATCAGCGCGCCGACGTGCCGGCGCGGCGGACCACCGTCGCGCCCTTGGAGAACGACTCGCCACGAAGGCTCGCGGACGTCCGCGAGGCGATCGAGGTAGAGCGCGCCCGTGCCGGCGCGCACGATCCGGCCGGGGTCGGTTTCCTTCTGCAGGTCGCCGAGAACGGATTCCAGCTGGTCCAGAGCCCCGGCACCGGAACGGACCGGGTCGGAGAAGGTCTTGGCCGCCACCGACAACAGGGCGGGTGGCTCCGGTCGCAGGCGCCGGAGCGTCGCGTACAAAGGATCCCACAGCTCCGCGCGGCCACTGTAGAAGCACAGGAGCAGCAGCAGGTGCAGCGCGTCGATGAGGGCGCCGTCCTGGGCGTCGTAGCGGTGCATGCCGCTCTCGACGGCGCCGGCCAGCAGCCGGTGGGCGGTGTCGATGTCCCCGTCGCCGTTGATGATCAAGAAGACCGCGGCGGCCGCGAAGTGGAGGGAGCCCCTCAGCTCCGGGTCGGCCAAGCGGGCGCCTTCGAGCAGTTCCGACGCGTTGTGCAGCTGCCCGGTCGCGTCGGCGCCGACGTAGGCGGCCTCGGCGAGCCGGCGAGCGCGGTGCGAGCTTTGGGGACTCAGGTCGGCAGCCCTCACCAGCGCCGCCACCGCACCGACGGCGTCTCCGCGGGCCGCGATGCGACGCGCCGCGTGTTCCAAGAGGCCGGCCACGTGCTCGTCCGGCTCGACCGAAGCTTCGCCGAGGTGCCAGGCCCGCCGCTCGGGGTGGCTCACCAGCACGTGGGCCAACGCTCGATGGGCCGCTCTGCGCTCGGCACTCGTGCAGGCATCCACGACCGCCGAGCGGATCAAGGGGTGCCGGAAAACGAGCCTGCGCGTGCCCTCGTCGAAAGCCACCAGCCGATCCTGCTCGGCCGAGGCGAGGTCTTCGAGGTCGGATTCGTAGCCGGCCTGCCGCGCCGACGCCCGCAGGACCGCGAGATTGCCGGTTCCCTCCAGCGTCGCGAGCAGCAGCAACCGCCGTGCGGCGAGGAGAGGGCCGACACCCGGGAGGCGAACAGCGCCTGAAGCCGCTGGCTGAGCGGGAGCACCTCGGGGAGGTTCTCCAAGGCCACGCGCTGCTCCCCGCTCAGCGCCGTCGGCAACTCGAGCAGAGCCAGCGGGTTGCCCTCGGCAACCGACAGCAGTCGCTGACGCACCCGAGCGGCCAGCGTCGGAAATCGAGTGGTGAGCAGGAGCTGTGAGGACTCCCCGTCCAGCGGCGGCACCTCGTACTCGGGCAGGCCACCGTGGTTGAAGAAGGTTTCGCTTCCCGAGCGCATGGCGCCGAGGAAGGTGACGCGGGTGCCGTTGAGCCTGCGGGCGACGAAGCCCAGCACGGCGGCGCTGGCCCGGTCGAGCCACGGCAGGTCGTCGACGATCAGGAGCAGCGGGCCGGCCTTGGCCACGTGACGCAGGAGCATGAGCGTCGCGTTCGATACGACGAGCCGTTCCGGCGCTGCTCCGCTCCCGAAGCCCAGGGCGACTTGCAGCGCTTCGGCGTGCGGCGGCTCGAGTTCCCCGAACGACTCGTAGACGGGGAAGAGGACCTGGTTCAGCCCGGAATAGCTCACGTCGGCCTCGAACTCGACACCGGCGGCACGCAGGACCCGCGAACCGTTCGCGACCGCCGCTTCCGCCACGGCATTGAGCAGGAGGGTCTTGCCCACCCCCGCCGCCCCCGACAACAGGAGCGCTCCACCGCGATCCGGGGCGTCGAGGAAGCCGCGGATGCGCTCGAGCGCCACGCCGCGTCCCACGAGAAATTCGACACCGGTGTGTTCGAAGAGGCCGCTGTCACCCACTGGATCACGCTCCCCGCCCACGCGGGCCGGACTGTCCACAAGCGATTCGCCGGTGGTCACTGCTGGCTGTCAACGTAGGAATCCTTCACCTGGCCGCGCGGAGCGCCGGCGTCAGGTGCCGGGCGGACCTGGCGCTCAAGCATTCTTCCCACGTTGGGGCTTTCAGTGGTTTTGGACGATGCTCCACGGCATCGCGTGAAATGCCGGATCATCCGACCCCGGATCGATTTTACTCAGATGATCCGATGACATACGGTCCACTTGGCAAACATGATGGGTGCCTCCTCCGTCGGGAGCGCCGGGTCCGTTCGGGCGGAACCATCGCGCACTCAGCTCGCAGCTTAAAAGGAGGACGGAACGAAAACATGGCTCAAGATCCGGAAGACTTTGCCGATTCACCACAGCCGCCGGCTTACGGCGAGCACGATGCGCTCTCGGACGTGTTGCAGGCGATTCACCTGCAGGGTGGCGAGGTGCGACGCCGGTCGAGCCCGAGTGAGCGGCATCCGGCCGGGGCCAGGGTGCTGCACTTCGTCGAGGAAGGCGGGATCAGCGTCGAGGTCGCGGGCGAAGACACGGTGGAGCTGGGTACAGGAGACCTGGTGCTGCTCGCGCGGGGTGATGCCCACGTCGTCCGAGCGACGCCGCACACGACCTGGGTGACCGGGGAGTTCGTCGTCGAGACGGTTGTCGCCGCGCCACTGCTCGGAGTTCTGCCGGCGGCGATCGTGATCCGCGGCGACGCGCGATCGGCGGCGTGGCTCGTGCCCATCAGGGAGCTTCTCGTGTTCGAGGTGACGAACTCGGCACCCGGCACCCGCGTGATGGTTTCGAGAGCGCTCGACTTGCTCTTCATCTGGTCGCTGCGGTCGTGGGCCGCATCCGGCGATGTGCGCCACGCCGGCTGGCTGACGGCAGCGCTGGACCCGGTGCTCGCGCCGGTCCTCACCGCGATCCACCGAGACCCCGGCCGTGACTGGCCCGTCGACGAGCTGGCCCGGCTCACGTCGCTATCACGTTCGGCGTTCGCGACGCGGTTCGCCGAGTCGGTCGGGGAAACGCCCGGTTCGTACGTATTGCGGTGCCGGCTGGGTCACGCGGCGCACCTGCTGCGCGGCACGACCGACCCGGTGGGCCGGATCGCGGCCCGCGTGGGCTACACCTCCGAAGCCGCCTTCAGCCGGGCCTTCTCCCGTGCCTATGGCAGTTCGCCACGGTCGTGGCGCGGTGGGGCCGGCTCTGCTTCGTTCGAGGGAACGCCGGAATAGATCGCCCGGGCCGACACCGCCGGGCCGGCCGGCGGTGTCGCCCGGTTCACGTCACCGGGTGCCCGCGACGGCCCGCTCGATGAGGTTGACGACGATCCCCGGGTTGGTCACCTGCGCGGCGTGGGGAGTGTCGGCCTCGACGATGTGGGAGTGGGCGCGGGTGGCCATGAAGCGCTCGGCGGCCGCCGGGATCACGTGGTCGGCGTCGGAGACGAGGGTCCACGAGGGGATCGTCTTCCAGCCCGGCTCGCCCTCGAGGCCCTCGCCCAGGGCCGTCGAGGCGACCGGGCTCTGCGTGGCGGCGAGTGCCGCGGCGGTGGACACGGAGACGCGGTTGCTGAAGAACAGGTCCCGGTACTGGGCCGCCTTGGCGTACAGCTCGACCTCGGCCTGCCCGCCGGGGTTGAGGTAGGGGACGGGGACGGCGCTGAGGGCGGTGGGAGGCACCGCGGTGGGATCGGTGCTGAGGTGGCTGCCGGGGAATTGCCCGGCGAGGGCCGTGACGTTTTCCTTCGTGTCCGGCTCGAAGGCCGAGATGTAGACCAGAGCCTTGACGTTGGGGTTGCCCGTGGCGGCACTGGTGATGACTGCTCCGCCGTAGGATTGCCCGACCAGGACGACCGGACCCTGGATGGTCTTGAGGTAGGAAGCCAGCAAGGCGGAATCGCCGGAGAGGCTGCGCAGGGCCGTCGGCGGGGCGACGACCGGGTAGCCGGCCGCCTGCAGGGGCTTGATCACATCGACCCAGCTCTGGGCGCTCGACCAGGCTCCGTTGACGAAGACGATCGTCGGCTTCGGAGCCGCGGCCGGGTACGAGAGCGCGACAGGCGCGGCCTGGGGGGCCGGTGCGGCCGATGCCAGCGTGGTCACGCCGGCGGCGAGGGCGATCCCGGTCGCGCCGAGGACGGCGGAACGGAAAACACGACGTTTGCGCACGGTTTCTCCTTGTTCGAGACAATGGTCATTGCTGTCCGCAGACGTGTCTGCCCGCGGGAGTTCGTGGTGGTGGGGCCGGAGGTGTCGACGCTCAGGCACGGGCGGCGGCGTGTTCCTCGGCCCAGTTCAGGGCGTAGTCGGCGACTTCCTGCCAGCCGTCCTGGCCGATGATGAAGTGCGAGCGCCCGGGGAATTCCCGGTACTCGGTGACAGCCGCGGACTTGCTGGAAAGCCGCAGGTTGGCCTGGTTGACCTTCGGCGGCACGAGGTGGTCGGACCCACCCGCGATGAACAGGAGCGGGGCCTGGCGCGTGCGGAAATCGACCCGGGTCACGGCGCGGGGGTTGAAGTTGGCGAACGCCCCCTGGAAGAGCACGCGGGCCGAGCCGGGGACGACATACCGCTCGTAGCGCGCAGCGGACTCGCTCTCGGTGAGCGTGTTGGTGAAGGCGTAGTGGAACTGCTCCGGCGTCAGCGAGACCGCTTTGTTCCGGTTGGCCGGGTTTCCCAGGACCGGGAAGGTCGACTTGAGGGTCGACAGCGGCAGCGGAAGGACCCCCTTGACGGCCGCCGAGTCGATCGCGACACCGACCCTGCCCAGTCCGCGGTCGAGCAGCATCTGGACGATGGTGCCGCCGAACGAGTGGCCCATGATGATCGGCGGACGATCCAGCGTGCGGATGATGTTGTCGTAGTGGTCGACCACCTCGCGAAGGCCGACTCCGGCGATCCCCGTGGGGTCACGCCGAAGCTCCTCCACCTCGCGGTCGAGCCCCGGCCAGGCCGGGGCGAGCACCCGGTATCCCCGAGCCTCGTAACGTGGCTTCCACCCCTCCCAGCTGCGCGAATTCACCCAGAGGCCGTGAATGAACACAACCGTGCCGGCCTCGTCGGCGGAGAAATCATTCATGTGGATCTTCCCTTTGAGTAGGACGCTGTCCGCACTGGAGCAGGCCTCACCGGCGCTCCTCGAAAGCCGCCTCGATGCGGGCCGGGCACGCATCCGCGGCGGTTGTCAGGATCCGGTCCCGCGCCACTCCGGCGCTTCCGTCGGATGGCCACGGGGAATCGACGCCGTCGCACCGATTCGGACAGTCGTTCGACAGGTGTCGGTGTCGCGCAGGCGGCGAGCGCGACCCGGCCTCGGTCCGCATCCGCCGGGCTTCGCGACCGGCACGGTCACCATGAGCCTCGGTCGCAGGTGGACAGTGCGCTGGGGACAGGAGCCCAGGGACGAAGGCGGAACCAGTCGAATGACAGTGACCGCGGCGGTCCCGGATTCAGTACCGTCCAGCGGAATGTCGGCGCGACCTCTGCGTCGAGAGCGACGGTTGTTCAGGCTCCCGGCGAGGTCGGGTAGGAAGGCGTCGGGGGCGTTGTTCGGCATGTATCTGAGTGATCATGGCCGCGGCATCCCCGAGTACTTGACCTGGCCGCCATCGCGAGAATCCGGGCGCGACTCGGCAAAGCGTCCATGGAACTGATCTGCCTGCTGTGAACTCAGCCGGGGAGGACCGTGCCCGGCAGGGAGTTCAGCGCCGCTCGCGGCGATTCCGTTGTTCGCAAGGGAACCGGCGAGGTCGAACCGGCGGCCGCGGCGGAAGTCAGGGCCAGAACCTCGGACGCGATCGCTTGGCGGCGGGCTTCGAACGCCGGGTCGGTGAGCCCTGTCGGCTGGCCCAGCACCGGCGTGTGCAGGTGACCGCCCGCCACCGACGTCAAGCCCAACCCGAGCCGGACGCGGTTGGCTCGGTACATCGATTCGTTGGACAGGTAGTTCCCGCCGCCGCCCGAAGCCGCGATCTCGCCCGGCGCCGGGGCGTCCGACCGGCACACCGACGTCCCCGTACCCGGGTGCGCGGAGTCCGGCCACACGCAGAACGCCTGGTTGAAGTTGACCGGATAAGCACCGGTCACCTCGAGCATCCGCGAGTAGGGCAGCGTCGTCTCGATGAACTGGACGTCCGGCTGCGGCCAGCCCGCGGCCGGCGGGACCCCGCCCGTCACCGACGCGTTGTTGTTGTCCGGAAAGCCTCCCCGCCAGGCGCCGGCCCAGCGTTCGACGTCGAAACGGCCCGGACGGCCCTGGCTGATCGTCAGCACGACGTCCGGCCGCCGCGCGCGGTCGCGCAACGCCGTGCCGTACGCCGATTCCACGATGCCCTGGTCGAAGTAGCCCCACACGACCGGGAAACTCACCGCCTGCACCACGGCGGGGCCCGCCGGCGTGTCGAGGACGCGCCCGTCCAGCTGCAGCGCCGACGCTCCCGCCGGGTTCGAGATGGTGATCCCCGGGCCGTCGAGCTGGAACGGGTCGAAGCCGCTCACCATGACCCGCCGCGTCTTCCCCAGCGGGAACCGGACGTCGTCGAGGCCGCGCGAGCCGCGGTCGAACGCCGTCAGCAGCGTCGCCCGCTGCGAAGCAGACGCCGGTGCCCACTGCCGGATCGCGCTGCTGAGCTGCAGCCGCGCCCAGTACAGCGGCCGGTCGTCGAACCGGTCGAGCGTGCCGAGGTCGGGGCGGCGGCCCTGCGCGCGGTCGATGGCCGTCCGCCACAACCGCTCGCCGGCCTGTGTGACGACGCGCTCGGCCCGGCGCGGGGTGCGCGCTGCGCAGAGGTCGTGCTTCACCTCGGCGACGAGCGGGTCGAAGCCCGCCAGTCGCACGAGTTCGGGCCCGACGGCGGGGCCGCCCGCAGGCAGGGAAGCGGTCAGGCGCTGTTCCTCGACGGTCAGCGGCGCGGCCGGGTCGAAGCAACCGGACGCGCCGGCTGCGGGGGCGGGGAGCGCGAAGAGCGGAACGGCGGCGAGCAGGGGGAGCAGGGCGGTGAGGCGCACGGGTTTCCCTCCACGGCGTGGGTGACGCGGCCGAGTCTCCCGTCGATCGCACCACCCGCGGAACCCGCGGAAGTCGGGATCGGCCACACCGGTCTTCAGAGGGCTGCGCCCGCGGACGCCTCGGCCGGGAGCCGCAGCCACCAGTTCGCGCGGGAGCGGACGCCGGGGGCGTGTGCCCGCAGGAGCCGCAGCCTGTCGCGGTCGCCTTTCATGCCCACCGCGTAGAGCGCGGCTCGCTGGGTGCTCCCGCCGGTTGCCGAAGGTGCCAGCTACTCATCGCGTCGATGATGGCGGAAGCCTCAGCGGTCGGCCCCCGGCTCATCGGGGGAATTCAGGATGCCTGCGAGGTAGATGTCGGCTTGGCGGCGGGCAGCGAGCTTCCAATCGGGGACGTGCGGTAGGCCCTGCGCCAGCAACGCGCCGAAGATGACGACGTCCGCCCTGGTGACCTCGGTTCGGATCGTGCCGTCGCGCTGCCCTCGCTCCAGGATCGAGCCCAGTGTGCGATGGGCCTCTTCACGAACTGCGACCGTGGCCTGATCGATGGGCGCCGGCCCGCCGTGCATCGGGAGCACGAGGTCCGAACCGTGCTCGATGGTCTGCTCCAGGAAGAAGCGGATCCGGTCGATCGCCGCCGCATCGAGAGCCGCGGCTCTCCGGGCGGTCTCGAGCACGAGCTGGAAGGACCGGTGCGTCAGCGCGCCGAGCAGCGCGTCCCGCGAGGGGTAGTGGCGGTACACAGTCCCGACGCCGACCCCGGCGTCCGCCGCGATGGTGGCCATCGGGACCGCGGTCCCTTCCCGGCGGACCGCGACGGCGGCGGCCGCCAGGACCCGGTCGCGGTTGTCGGCCGCGTCGCGGCGTGGCCCTCGGCGCCGGACGACCTTGTCCTGTTCATCGGTCACGGCACCGATCATCGCAGCTGGGTGCTCCGGCGGCGTCGTTGACAGCCGATTAGTCGGACGATATCGTCCGTTTATCGCACGCGGGCGACCCGTCGAGTCTCGTGTCCCGGCCCGATCGCCGTCGATCTCGGTCCAAACGAATCTCCGGAAAGAAGGACCGTTGTGACGTTCACCGTCGACCCTCAGGTCGCCGCGATCCTGGCGCCGATGGCCGAAGCCATGGCCGCCGCGCCACACCCCGCCGTGGCCGACGTGACGGCCACCGACTTCCACGCGGTCGCCGGGGACGGCACGAAGGTGTTGCTGCGCTGGTACGCCAAGGACGGCGCCGCTCCGGGCTCGGCCGCGTTGTACCTGCACGGCGGCGGGATGATCCTGGGCAGCGTCGCGCTCTACGACGCGCCGATCGCCCGGTACGTCTCCGCGTGCGGGGTGCCGATGCTGGCCGTCGACTACCGGCTCGCACCCGAGCACCCCGACCCCACGCCGGTCGAAGACGTCTACACCGGACTGAAGTGGCTCCACGACCACGCCGCCGAACTCGGCGTCGATCCCGCTCGGATCGCGGTGATGGGCGACAGCGCCGGTGGCGGTCTGGCCGCCGGCGTGACGCTGCTTGCCCGCGACCGCGGTGGACCGGCGGTGGCGCGTCAGATCCTCGTCTTCCCGATGCTCGACGACCGTACGACGACGCCTGACCCGGAGCTGGTCCCGTTCGCGACGTGGAACTACGAGGACAACGCCACCGGGTGGTCGGCGTTGCTCGGTGCCCGGGCCGGCGGCGCCGACGTTTCGCCGTACGCCGCCGCGGCGCGGGCGGCCGACCTGACGGGCCTGCCGCCGACGTACCTCGAGGTCGGCCAGCTCGACATCTTCCGCGACGAGGACCTCGACCACGCCCGGCGGCTCGGCGCGGCCGGGGTCGACGTGGAGTTGCACCTGCACCCCGGTGTGCCGCACGAGTTCGACACGTTCGCCTGGGACACCGATGTCGCCCGCCGCGCGGTCGCCGATCGCCTGCGTGCCCTCGGCTCCTTCTGACCGTCCACTTCGAACGGAGCCACCCGATGAGCATGGCCTATCTCGCCCAGCCCGATCAGCAGCAGAAACTGGAGTGGCTCGACGGCGGCACGCTGTCGATCCTGCTCGACAGCGCGGCGACCGACGGCCGGCTGATGGTCGGCCGGTTCGACGTCAGCAAGGGTGAAGCGCCGCCGTTTCACCTGCACACCAAGGAAGACGAAGTCTTCATGCTCATCAAGGGGACCGCGCTGGTCTGGGTGGGCGAGGAGGAGATGGAGCTGGCGGAGGGCGGCATCGTCTTCCTGCCCAAGAACATCCCGCATGCCTACCGCATCACGTCCGAGAAGGCCGACCTGCTGATGATCAATACCCCGGCGGGGATCGAGGGCATGTTCCGCCACGCCGGCCGGGACCGGGCCGAACCCCGGCCGGACGGTTTCGAGATTTCCCCGGCCCGGATGGCCGAGGCGGCGGAGAAGTTCGGCAACGTCATCGTCGGCCCGCCGCGCTGATCCCGGTTCCCCGGGGCCGTACCCGAGGGTGGAACTGCCGACGGCGGTCACACGCACCACCTCCGGTTCATCCTCGGCAGGATCATCGCGCTCGATCATCATCTGGAACAGGTTCTCGTTTGGATGTGGCACGGGTCGCGTGCGGTCCGTGCGGCCGCAGTCAGTATCACTCCGGACAACGCCGTGATGGACACGGCGATCAACGCGACGTGCGCCGAGTCGAACGTGCCTGCCTGTCGGCTCCAGACGTTCAGTGCGCCCGGCAAGTGCTGGCCGTGGTGGCTGGGTGTTTCCTGATCGCTGGCCTCGCCGGCGCGAACAAACAGCGGGTGTGTCGCCTGGAGACACTGGGTGGTCCGGGGAGCGCGCCCGACGTCACCGGTGCCGGTCTACACCGACACGACGATCACGTCGGGCTGCGTCACCTGGGTGGATCGAAGAGGATCTGCCGTAGCACGCGGGCCAGGTGCGCGGTGAGCGTCGGGGCGGACATCCGGGCGAGTGGTCCGGTCTGGGCGATGTAGCGGTTGACCGTCACGCCGATGAGTTGCGCGCCGAGCATCGCGACGCGGGCGGCGGTGTCCTGGTCGGGGAGGACTTCGCGGTAGGCCTGGATGCTGCTGGCCTCCATCGCGGCGTACAGCTTCGCTGCCGCCTGCTGATCCGAGGCGATGCTGCGCAGCAGGACCACGAGGGGGTCGACGGCGGCGCCGGCCTCCATCCGTTCCACGTAGGCGTGCGCGACGCGGTCCGGCAACGTGTCCAGGTCGCCGGCGATCACCTCGTCGAGCTCACGGTGACCCGGCACCGCGGCGAGGAACAGCTGCTCCTTCGAGCCGAACTGGCGCAGGACCAGGCCGTGGGTGACCCCCGCGCGTGACGCGATCTCCCGCACTGTCGCCCGGGCGAAGCCGCGTTCGCCGAAGCAGGTGCGGGCCGCCTCCAGGATGGCCCGGCGGTGGCCTTCCGGGTCCCGCCGATGCGGGGGTTTGGTCATGCCACCCAACTTACCAACTGGCCAGTAAGCCTCTATGCTCGTTAATGACCAAGTGGTCATTAGAGGTGAGGGAGCTCATGAGTACTTTGCTGATCATCGGTGGCACCGACGGGCTCGGCCGCTTCATCGCCGGGCGGCACGCGGACCGCGGTGGCACCGTGGTGATCGCCGGTCGCGACGCGGGCCGTGCCGAGGCCGCCGCGAAGGACATCGGCCCCACCGTGACCGGGATCGGCCTGGATCTCGCACGGCCGGAGACGATCGCCGCGTCGGCCGCAGGGCTGCCGTCCCTCGACCACCTGGTGATCACGGCCAGCCACCAGCGCCCGAACACGTTGCAGAACTTCGACATCGCCGAGGCCATCACCGCGGTGACGACGAAGCTGGTCGGCTACACGGAGGCCGTCAGAGTCCTGCGGGAGCGGTTCACGCCGGAAGCGTCGGTCGTCCTTTTCGGCGGTCTGGCCAAGGAACGGCCTTATCCGGGCTCGACCGTCATCACCACTTTCAACAGCGCCGTCACGGGGCTGGTGAAGACGCTCGCCGTCGAAATCGCGCCGCACCGGGTCAACGCGGTGCACCCGGGGCTGGTGGGCGACAGTCCCCGGTGGCGCGACGCCGACCTCGGTCCGCAGGCCGACCGCACGCCGATCGGGCGCCTGGTCACGATGGAAGAGATCGCCGACGCCACGGACTTCCTCCTCCGCAACGGCGGGGTCAACGGCCAGGACCTTTTCGTAGACGGCGGATTCCTCACCCGGTGACTTTGCGCCCGCGATCGGGGGCGATTCAGTGTCTGGCTTGACGATCGTCCAGTGATCGCTCGTCGTCCTACGGGCAGGTCCGCGATCGCCGGGTCCGCCGACCCTGGACGGGCATCGGTCGCCGGGGGACATCAAATCGTCAGTGAACCCAGTTCCTGAGGGGTCAGTTCGACGTCCGCCGCTTCGGTCAGCTGCATCAGGTGCGCGGGGCGACCGGTGCCTACGATCGGGACCAGGTCGGCCGGAAGCGATGTCAGCCACGTGATCACCGCTTGGGGCACGGGGTGAGGCCCCGGGCGAGCCCGGGCCGCACTCTGGGCCGCCGGGCAGGCCGGTGACCGCGACAGCCGTGATGCCGCGCTCGCTGCCGTGGCGGCGGCGCAGGCGGAGTTCACCCGCGTCACCGACGGGGCGATCGAGGAAATGCGCGACATCGTTCGGCTTCGGCCAGACGCTGGTTGCTTCGAGTGGTCGCCGGCGCAGGTGCAGGGTCTGTCGGCGAGTCGTGGCGGCTGTGAGGCCTCGGTGCTAGCCGACCGTGTCCAGGAAGTGGTTGTGCCGTAGGCGGAGTGCGCGTTCGACACTGGCCAGCACGGCGCCGATGCCGAGCAGGGAGTTGAGCCACCCTGGCAGGGAGACAGGCGAGACGAACGCCCCGAAGCGCGCGGCGACGGGCGGCAGTTCGAACGCGACCTCGATCAGCTGCGGAATGAGCAGGAGCACCGAGATCAGGAGCAGGAGCACCGACGTGACACTGATCGCGCGGCTCAGCGCGGGGTGCCTGCGAGCGAGGTGTGCACGTCGTCCTTCGGCCGAGGTGTGCTCCGGGGTCAGCGGACGCTCGACCCCTCCCGCCTCGACGTAGTGGCAGCGCTTCAGCCCGAACGGGGATTCCGCGACCTCGATCGCGCCGCCCGGGGCGGGAAAGACGGCGGGGAGCTTGGACTGGGCCTGATGACGGCCGTCGAGGTAGAGGTCGGCTGTGCCCTTGCCGTCGGTTGCGAAAAATCGCCGTCGATGATGCACGTCGACCGTGTACACCGCCTGCCGCCCGTCGCGGCCGAGCTCGACCGAGTACAGCGATCGCGAGAAAGGCTGCCACCAGCGGAACGGCTTCAGTTCCCGCCCGGTACCGGGCGCTACCCGCCTCGCTGCGCGACGTCGGCTCCACTTGTGCATGACGACGTCTCCTCAGCTCGCCGGCGTCGCCGGCGAAAATCGATTCGGTGAGAACGGAAAATGTTCGGTGGGCGGTGCCCGGCGATCAGGGTTCGAGCGCCAGCGGCACGAGGAAGTAGATCTCGATGACCTCGTACACCGCGCCGATGACGAAAAGCACGAGCGCCGGGAGCCAGAGCCACCCGAGCCGGGTCAGGCCGCGCGCGTATCCCTGCCGACGGGTGGAGGCCTCGACGGTCGCGGGCCGGAGCCACGACCTGCCGAGCAGGTAGGCACCGAACATCACGAGCGCGTAGGCCTGGAACTCGATGACCAGCGTGAGCGAATGCGGGATGAGGGTCAGCCGTGAGGTCGCGTCGACGGGGGCGAGCGTGAGGCCCAGATCGATCGTCTTGATCGCGAAGACCGCGAGCCCGGCGAAGGGCACCACGAGCGACGGGAGGGTGATCAGCAGCAGCGCGGTCGGGAACACGTTCACGAGGAAGATGACCGTGCCGAACACCCACCCGTTGCCGACCACGGCGTTGACGAGCGCGCCCTGCTCGCCTCCCGCGAAGGAGGCGACCCGCGAGGCGTGCAGCTCCGGGAAGAGCACCCCCACTGCCATACCGAGGAGCACCATCCCGTAGACGAAGGCGTTGAACAGGAGATATGCGCGCAGGTCGGCGCGGATGAGCTGGAACGGCCTGCGGAGGCGGTCCATGGGTTCACGTCCATTCGTTCGGTCGGGCAACCGCGTGACGACTGCCTCGACACGCTTCTAATACACTGTGCTAGTGCGGTCGGCCGCAACGCTAGCACAGTGTGCTAGTACAGTGTGTTGGAGAGGTGTTGATGACGGAGCAGGAGACGGGTCTCAGCAGCCGGGACATGGTCCTTCGGGCGGCCATGGCGATGTTCGGGGAAGATCCGGGCGCGCGGCTCAGCGTGCGAGCGGTGGCGGCGCGGGCCGGGGTGAGCACCGGGTCGCTCAGGCACCATTTCCCGACACAGCGCGCCCTGCAGGACGCCGTCCTCGCCGGCATCTACGACGTCGTCGCCCCCGACGACCGGATCCACGACCGATCAGTACCGGCGCGGGACCGGCTGATCGACTGCCTCCGGCAGGTACTCGCCCTCGCCGGCGTGGGCGACCAAGCACGAGCGGGCTGGAGCGAGATCTTCCAGACGTTCATCGAGCCCGAACCGACTGACGAGAACCGCGCGGCGTATCTCGCTGTCGAACGGGAAGCGCACCGTCGCGTCGAGTACTGGTTAACCGTCCTGAGCAACGAAGGCGCCCTCGCCGACGGCGACAACCGGCGGCGCGCCAGATTCCTCGTGACCGTCCTCAACGGACTCTCCATCGCGAGGGCCTTGCCCGCCGAGGAATCGATCCTGACCACCGAAACCGAGACGCTGCACGCAGCCGTCGACCACGTCCTCGGTTGCCGATCCTGACACTCGGGCCTCCGCCGCTTGCCTCGCGGCCCGACCATGGATCGCTGTCGGACGCGTCGGTGCGGCCCAGCCTGACCCGGTTCGAGGTGACCGCTGCCGATCCGCGCGGTCGGTCGAGCCGGTCCCGCCGCGGGCATTTCGATCCACCGTCCTCATCACCACCGGCGGAGACGATGGTCGGCGTCACCCCAGAACGAGGCGAGCCGGACACCGTCTTCGGTGCAGAAGAAAAAGATTCCCACCACCACCGCGCCGAGACCGAGGACGTTGAGGACCGCCGGCAGCACGTACGGCAGCACGGCTGAGTCGTCGAGCGCCTCCAAGGTGATCAGCCGGATGGTCGACGGCGTGGCGATCGACGCTCCGAGCAGGAACAGCCCGAACCAGGCCAGCTTCCGCCGCCTGCGCCAAGCGGAACTGAACACCCGAACAGGCAAAGAGCTCTCGCACGAGCCGCAGGCCACCGTGGCTTCGACGAGGCCGGTGGCGGGCCGCGAAACCGGGATGTCGCTCAGCGAGTACCGGACGGTGGTCGTGGACACGGCGAGGTATTCGCGGTATCGCTCGTCGTGGATGCAGGCCAGACGTACCTGCGGACAATCGCCCGTCTTGGCCACTGCTCTCTCACAACTTCCCCGGAACGCGTGCTGCTTTCGCAGTATCGGGCGGTATCCTCCGGGACCGGTCCCCTGCCGCGCGTTCGATGCTCGGCGTATGCAGTCGGAGGGTGCGCCGGTCACTCCTGGGCGGAGCAAGATCGGTTTCGGCGCCGCGGTGGCCCGGGCGGTGCGGCTGAGCTTCCGGCTCCGGGGCCGGGCCTCGCGGCCGGAGTTCTGGTACTTCTTCCTGGCCTACGTGCCGCTGGTCCTGGTACTCGGGGCCATCGAGAACGCCGTGAACGAAGAATGGGTCTACACGACCGGCACCGTCCTCTACCTGCCGTGGGTGGTGCCGTTCGTCAGCGTCGGGGTCCGGCGGCTGCACGACGTCGGGCGTTCCGGCTGGTGGTGCGTCGGCATCATCTCGTGCTTCGGCTGGCTCTTCCTGCTCTCGTTCTGGAGTGGGCGGGGCCGGCCGGGGGAGAACCGGTTCGGCCCGCCGCCGCGGTGACGCGGCGTCAGCAGGGCGACACGGTATTTCGTAGACTGCTCGCCGTGACCAAGGGGCGAGTCGTGGCCGGCCGCTATCGGCTGGAGGAGGAGCTCGGCCGAGGTGGCATGGGCGTCGTCTGGCGGGCGGTCGATCTCGAGCTCGGCAGGCAGGTGACGCTCAAGCGAGCGCTGGGCGAGGACGCCGGGCAGATCCGGCGTGAGGCGCGGATCGGGGCCGGGCTGCTGCACTCGAACGTCGTCACCGTGTTCGACACGGTCGCCGACGGGGACGCCCAGTGGCTGGTCACGGAGTACCTGGCCGCCCGAAGCCTCGAGGAGCTCGTCGACGACGGGGGCCCGCTGCCCGAGGACCGGGTCCGGCGGATCGGCGCGCAGCTCGCCGCGGCGCTCGCGGACATGCACTCCCGCGGCATCATTCACCGCGACGTCAAGCCGGGCAACGTCCTGGTGACCGCGGACGACGTCGCCAAGCTGACCGACCTGGGCATCGCCCGCTGGACCGAGGTCACCCGCACCGGCGGCGCCCAGTTCACCGGCACGCTCGGGTACGTCGCGCCGGAGGTGGCCGACGGCGCCGAAGCCGGCCCCGCCTCGGACGTCTTCTCCCTGGGGGCCACCCTCTACGCCGCGATCGAAGGCCGGTCGCCGTGGGGCTCGGGCGAGCACGGCCCGTTCGCGCAGATGCGCCGCGCCGCCGCCGGGCGGCCGGTGCCCCCGGAACGCGCGGGACGGTTCGCACCGGTGCTCGCCGCGCTGATGGCCCGGCACCCGGCCGACCGGCCCGGCGCCGCCGAGGCGGTCACGCTGCTCACGGCGGACGCGCCCGCGCCCCGGCGCCCGCGCCGCAGCCTGCGCCGCCGGCTGCTGGCCGGGGCCGCGGTCGCGGCGGTGGCCGCGCTGGTGGCCGGGTTCGTCGTCGGCCGGCCGCTGTGGGCGACCACCACCGGTGGCGCACCGGCCGGGGCGACCACCCCGGCCGGGCCGAACACCCTCGGCGCCGACCCGGCCGGGACGGACCCGTGCGCGGCGATCTCGACCAACTCGCTCACCTCGTTCGGGGAGCCGTTCGTGGACCCCGAGGTGCTGAACTTCGGCAGCTGCGTGGTCACGACCACGCTGACCGGCAAGACCGGGCAGGTGCAGACCCGGCTCGATCTGACCGGCCCGCTGCGGTACCCGCCCCGGCCTCCGGTGCCCGGCAAGATCGGTGAGATCGAGCGTCCCGACCCCCACGACGGCTCGTGCGAGCGCGCCATCTCGCTGGCCGATGCCAACCGGGTCGTCGTCACTTCACACCCGCTGGACGACCGCGCGAAGGACGCGCCGCTGTGCTCCTTCTCGGAGTCGGTGCTCTCCGGCGTGCTGACCACGCTCGCCAACGGGCCCCTGCCACGGCGCGCCCAGCTCCCGGAGTGGTCACTGGCGCACGTCGACGCCTGCGGCCTGCTCGACGACGCCACGACGTCGGGTGTGCTGGGCCAGGCCAAGAAACCGGACCGCGGGTTCGGCGGCTGGGGGTGCACCTGGGAGCACGATCCGCGCACGATCACCGTCGAGTACAGCCGGGAATGGCCGATCGAGGCGGACGAGGACGTCCCAGGCGACCGGATCCGCATGGGGAACCGCAACGCCGTCGTCGCGCCGGTGCCGGGCGGGCAGCCGGAGTGCGCCGTCATGGTCGTGCACCACGTCTACACCCCGGCGCTGCCGGTGCTGAACGGCACTCCTCCGGACCGGGAGGAAGTCGCCAAGGTCTCCGTCGAGGACACCACCGCGGCCGGTGGGGACGTGCTGTGCGCGACCGCGCGCTCGCTGGCGGAGGTCCTCGTCCGGCGGCTGCCGTGAACCGGGGACCGGTCCCCGGCGCCCCCGGCTAGAAAGAGCGGGTGCCGGAGACGGCCGGAGGAGACGGGACGAGAAGTGTCGATACGGGTACTGGCCGGCGTGGCGCTCCTGGTGGCGGCCGCCGCCGGTCCGACGGCCGAGGGGGCCGCCGGACCGGGACCGCGCACCCGGCGTGCCGGGCCGCACGGGACGTACCCCAGCGTCCAGGCCGCGGCCGACGCGGCCCGGCCGGGGGACACCGTCGCGATCGAGGCGGGCAGCTACCCAGGCGGGCTGACCGTCCACCGCGGCGGCGCCCCCGGCCACCCCATCCGGTTCACCGGCATCGGCGGCACCGCGGTGCTGACCGGCGCCGGCGGCCTCGCCGTGGGCAGGCACAGCTGGCTGGAGTTCACCGACGTGACCGTGTCCGGCTCGTCGGACGTCGAGGTGTCCGGCTGCCGCGTGCACGACAACGGCGAGGAAGGCATCGACGTCAAGTACGACGACGCCGCGCGGGTGAAGATCCACCACAACGTCGTCACCGGCAACCGCGGGCCGGACATCTACGTCGATTCTTTGTCCACAGTGGATGTCTACGCCAACGTCGTCGGCGGTACCCGCGAGGCCACCAAGGCCGGGATCGGGCTCGCCGTCGAGGACTACTCGGAAAGCCGGCTGCTCTCGGACATCCGGGTCGTCGACAACCTGTCCACCGGAAACGCGCAGGCCGGCCTGAGCCTGTGGGTCGAGTCGGCCGGCGCGATGCGGGACCTGAAGATCGTCAACGACCCGGCCCGCGACGACTACCACCTCGCCGCGCGTTCGGCCGCGGTCGATGCCGGCAGCCCCGAGCACGCCCCCGGGTTCGATCTCGACGGCGTCGCCCGGGCCGCCGGCGCGGGCTTCGACATCGGCGCCTACGAACGGAGGTGGCCGTGACCACCGGACGTCTTGACTCCCACCGCCTGCGCAGCCTGCGCCACGGCGTCGCCGACACCGTGCCGGGCATGTTGAGCGCGCTGACCGTCACCGGCGGCGTCGCGGTGCCGCCGTCGCCCGGCAGCCGGGTGACTTTCGGGCGCAACCGGCTGGAGGTCGACGTCTGCGTCGGCGAGGAAGACGTGCGGATCAGCCGGGTCCACGGGCTGCTGGTGCGCGAGGGGGACCGCTGGTGGCTCAGCAACACCGGCCGCTCGCCGATCCGGCTGTCCGACAGCGTCCTGCTGCACCGCGACAGCGAACCGCTGCCGCTGGCCGACGGCTACACCGCGCTGTTCCTGCGCGGCACCCGCGAGCACGTGCTGGAGCTGCTCGTGTCCGACGGCGAGGCCGGGGTCGCCACGCGCCGTCCGACGCACCCGACGACGCCGCCGAAACGCTGGCGGCTGTCCCCGGAGGAGCACCTCGTGCTGGCGGTCCTCGGGCAGCGTTACCTCGGCTACGACCCCCATCCGCTGCCGCTGTCGCGGCAGCAGGCGGCCGCCGAGCTCGCCGAACGACGGCCGCGCGAGAACTGGACGGCCAAGCGCGTCGAGCACCTCGTTTCCCGGGTCCGGCAACGGCTCTCCGACGCCGGGGTGCACGGGTTGCGGCGGGAGGAGGTGGGGGAGCCGGTGGGGCTGACCCTGACCGTGAACCTGCTCCGCGAGCTGGTGCTGTCGACGACACTGGTGCCGATGGACCTGGAATGGCTCGAGCTCCCCGAGCCACCGCTGTTCCCGGGATGAGAGCGGCCGTGCTCCGCGATCTGCTCGGCGGCGGCCCGGCGAGCCGGCTGGCGCGCGCCACGGCACGGCTCGCGGCGGGTTTTCCCGAACCCCCCGGCGGCCCGCCGTCCGACCGGGCGATCCGCGCCTACGGCACCGCGTTGCGGCTGGCGTTGCGAGTGAACACCGAGCAGGCCGAGCAGCTCTTCCTGCGCTACGACCACCGGATCTCCCGGCGGAGCGCTACCCGCTGACCGCGGCCCACGAACACCGGCTCACCGGTTCGGATCGCCCCGCGGCGACGGTCGTGTTCGAGGTGGCGACGAGGCTGGGGCTGCCCGGAGCCCAGCGCCGCGGGCGGGACCGGCTGGCCGAACTCCTCGAGGATGCCGCGTCGATCGTGCGTGCCTTCGACCGGTGGCGGGCGCTGGGCGTGCTCGACCGCGACGTCCTGACGCGAGTCCTGCGCGGCCACACGGCCCGGGAGTTCGAGGTCCGGCGGTTCCCGGGCACGGCGCGGCCGCCGTCCGGCTGGATCCGGACCGCGGACCGCGCGCTGTGGGACTGCGGATCGAGGCAGCCACTGGAAGCGAAGGACGGGCCGCTGACGACGTCACCGACGCCGTCACCGACGCCGTTGCGAGAGAAGGCCGCGCCGACGAACACGGCACAACGCGGTGATCGCTGGTCCGGCGCCTTCCGTCGGACGCCCGGGCGTTCCTGTCCCAGCGGGTCCGGCAGGCCTACGACAGCCTGGCTCAACCGTCACGACTGGCCACCGAGCTGGTGATCACCCCCGACGCAGTGGCGGCGCTCGGCCGAGGCAGGTCGCCGCCGACCAGTTGGAGAGCGTTGACGTGTCGGGTCACGGCCGTCCTACAAATTCTACGTACAGGGGGCTGGCCACAAGAATGCGATGGACCGCTTTCGGATCAGCGGACGGCGTTGATACATTCGCGGTCACCCGGGCGTACCCCGCCATCCATGCGGCTAAGTCGTTGGGAATTTCCCCCTCCAGCCTGTCGAGCAACTTCGCGACTTGCCAGCCGTCGACTTCGCGACCAGGTCGTCCCTCAAGCGTCTGCACGAGATCAATGAAGCCATAAGCGGTCGACAGTCCCAGCGACAGCTGACCTCTGCTGGGTGGTCCGGCAGCTGCGTCCCTTTCAAGGTGCTCTGCGGCGCCGTGCAGCAGAAGACGAGTTGAGCTGTTGCGCTCGTCGGGAACAGCCCAGAAGAGCAAAGCCGATACTGAATCGACGCCTCGCCGGCGTACCTTGATGTCCATGATTCGGTAGTTCACGCGGGCCTCGAAATGCACCCAGTCGCCGGGCTCCAGTGTGTCTTCCTCGAACCACCGCGCGCTCCGCGAGGACTCGTCGATGTGTCGAAGCACGCGAGCAAGATCAGGATATCGTCGACTGGTGTCCTCGGAAAGTGCCAGCTTGCCACCTATGCCCAGCGGTGCCTTGGCTTCCACCTCCCGAAATCGGCGGAGGAATCCGAGTTTCGACTTATCGGTCTGAAATGAACGAAGTTTGCGTTCCGATAAGTAGATCAACTCGCGCATGACGTCATTCTCCCACGAAGCCGCGGTCAGCAGCGTCCGGTGCCGACCGGCGGGCAAGAGGCGGTCAGGTGATCAACGCGTCGCCTGCGGTGCGGTGATCGTGGCGCAGGCTGGGCCGCCACGGGTGTTCGCACGAGCAAATAGCTCGGTGTCGTTTCGGCGGGTCCAGGCTTAGCTTCGGGCAATGGCGAACGAACTGACCATTCCGCTCCTGCCCTGTCCTTCCATCGACGAGATCGCGGCGTTCTACGAGATGCTCGGCTTCGAGATCACCTACCGGCAGACGCGGCCGAACCCACACGTCGCGGTGCGACGGGAAGACATCAACCTGCACTTCTTCGGCATGGACGGCTACGACCCGGCGCAGTCGTACAGCACGTGCCTGGTCATCGTGGCGGACACCGGCGAGCTGTTCGAGGCCTTCGCGGCCGGGATGCGTTCCGTGCACGGAAAACTGCTCGTCTCCGGCATCCCGCGCATGACCCGGCCGCGGCTGCGCAACGACCGGTACACCGGGTTCACCGTCGTCGATCCGGGTGGCAACTGGATCCGGATCCACAAGGCCGGCAAGGAACCCGAAGCGCGGACCAAGCTCGCCAAAGCCCTGGAGAACGCCGCGAGGCAGGCGGACGCGCGCGGCGACGAACGCCAGGGGCTGAAGATCCTGGAAGGCGCGTTGAAGCGGGCGACCGGCGACGAACCGGAGTTTCAAGCGGTGCAGGAGTACCGCGACGAGCTCATCGAACGGATCAAGGGGTCCTGAGCCGCGTTCGGCGAGCTGGATGAACCTCCGCGCAGCGCGGTGGGTCAGGTCCTGGATCGACGGCGGCCTGCTCACCCGGCCGACCTGAAGCATTGCCTGACCGTTCCACCTCGAAGGGCCCGCCGGAGCACCCTCCGGCGGGCCCTTCGACGTGCGCGGGTTCTCAAGAAAGTTCTGCGTGGAGGTACACGGATCGAGCGCCGGAGCAGTCTTCCTGGTGATGGCTGACTACGAGGACTTCGTCCGGGCGCACCTGCCGCGGCTGCTGCGCTACGCGACGATGCTGACCGGGGAGCGGGAACAGGCCGCTGACCTGGTGCAGGACGTGCTGGTCAAGGCGTACCGACGGTGGTCGCGGATCAGCGACGCCGAGCACCCCGACCGTTACGTCCTGCGGATGGTGACCAACGGCTACCTGTCCTGGCGGCGCAGCCGGTCGGCGCGGCTGATCGCCGTGGGCGACCCGCCGGAGGAGGCGCGGCCGGATGACTTCGCGTCGGACCACGCGGCACGCGAGGACATGTGGCAGCGCCTGGCGCGGTTGCCCCGGCGCCAGCGCGCGGTCGTCGTGCTCAGGTACTACGAGCAGCTCGCCGACGCCGACATCGCCGACCTGCTCGGCTGCGCCCAGGCCACCGTGCGGGCCCACGCCCGCAAAGCCCTGACGACCCTGCGACACGGCCTGAGCATCGACCGGATGGCCCAGGCGAAGGAGAGCTGATGGACATCGAGAACCTGATCAAGGACACCTTCATCGACCACGAGCACGACGCCCCCGACAGCGCCCAGGTGCTGGCGGCCACGCGTCGGCGCCTCGACCGCAAGCGCGCCGCGCTGAGCCGTCCGCTCGCGGCCGGCGCCGGGGTGGTCCTGCTCGTCCTGGCCGCGGTCGCCGTCGTCGCGCTGAACCGGCCCGCGCACGACAACCAGGTGGCCACGGGCACCAGCCGGACCAGCGGTCCGGCGGCCGTCAAGGCGCCGGCCGAGGCGGCCATCGCGGAGCTGACCATGCCCTACTCGCTCGGCTGGTTGCCGCCGGGCAAGGCCGACTACCTCGCGCGCCGGATCAACATCGGTGGCAGCGCGGCGAACCCGGACAAGCCGGTGTACGGCGGCGAGTACATGCTGACCGTCACGGCCGGGCGTCAGGTCCTGCTCGTGGACGTGCAGGAAATGCGGATGATGCCGATCGGGCAGGCCGCCTTCAAGTCCGGTCCGGGCCGGCCCGTCACCATCGGCGGGCGGGCCGGCGTGGAGAGCTCGCACTCCGGCGGCCCGGGCGGCTACGAGGTGTACCTGACCCACCCCGGTGGCGGCTCGCTGTACGTCAACGTGGCCGCGCAGCCGGGCAGCACGGCCTCGGAGCAGCAACTGATCGACGCGGGCCGCCGCGTCGCGGAGAACGTCGCCTTCCCGGGCACTGCCACCGTCACCCCGGCGTTCGGCCTCGGCAAGCTGCCCGACGGCCTGCGGATGTGCGCGTTCGACGTCGAGAAGGGCGGCACGAGCTACTCGGTGGGCACGTGCAGCACCCTGCCGCCGGTCCAGGTGCGTGTCGGCGAGTCCGACCGGGTGAGCGGCGCCGCGGGGGAGCCGGTCCAGGGACACGAGACCCGCTACGTGGACGAGAACGGTTACCGCACGCTCTGGATCCTCAAGGCCGTTCACGACGCGCCGATCGCCGTCGCGGGCCCCAGCGCGCAGGCGGAGCTGTACGCCATCGCCGACCACCTCGTCCTGCCCCGCTGAGGTCCCGTGGGTCCTCTTCGGACACGACCGAAGGGGACCCTCGGTGGGCGGCCCGCTGGACCGGCCCAGGCGACGTACTAGTCGAGAGAACGCAGGGACCGGATCAGCTCCGAGCGGGTGACGAGTGGCAGGTCACTGAAGACGCCCAGCTCGCCCGCGGCGGACTCGAAGGTGATCTCGGTGATCGTCTGCTCGGGCTCCGCTTTCGGGTCCGCGACCGCCGACGTTCCCGGGTCGATGGTCAGTGCCACCCGGCCTTCCGGGCCGAAAGGCCGGAACAGCTGGTGCCGCAGTGCTTTGTGGCCGCTCGGTGCCCACTGCCAGCCTCGCCGGACAAGACCGGACAGCTTCGCGGCCGCGACCGTCCGCTGCCAGTAGCCAGACGGGTCCTCGCCGGCGAACACCTCGCGCCCGGCCTGGACGAACGGCTGCTCACCGCGCTGAGCGAGCCAGGCGGCCCACGGCGTGAAGTCGTCGACCGCCGGGTGGGCGAGCCGGACCCACGTGCCGTCGCCGGTCAGCCCGCCATCCGGGGCTACCAGGTCGCCGAGGGCGTCGACGACCGCGGTCCGGTCGTCGAGTGCCCACACCAACCCGCGGGCGAGCCGGCCCAGCAGCGGATGCGCCAAGATCCGGGACCGGAAGTCGCCGGCGGACCATCGGCGCTGCACGACCATCGCTTCCTCCAGACGCGCGACCTGGTCGGCGATCATCGGCTTTGCTTTACGGCGCAGGCTGTTCCACGCCGATGCCGCCGCCTTCTCCTCGTCGTTCGCCGCCTTGGGCAACGCGCTGAGCCTGGCTCCGGAAGGATCCCGCAGCACGAGTTCGCGTGTGTCGCCGAGGTCGACGGCGTACGACACGGTCCGGTACTCGACCTGACCACCGTCCAGCCCGAGATCCGGCGCCAGCAGGTCGTCGAGCTGTTCGGGCAGCAGCCCGTAGTCCGTGGCGACGCGGTCGAGCGCGGCAGCGGCGTGGCGGCGCAAGGGCCCGGACTTGGCATTGCGCGCCAATGCCGACAGGTGGCCGAGAGCCTGCTCGGTGTTCATCACGGCCAGCACGTCAGCGCCGCGCTTCGCCCGTGGCGCCGCGCCTTCCGACGGCCACGCCCGGATGCGCGGTGCCAGCCGGCCTGCGACGGTGCCGTCACCGAAGTAGCCGAGGGCGTTCATGGCCCACGCGTCCTTCGACGGCCTGTCTTCGGCCTCCCACAGCCGGTACAGCGACCAGACGAAAGCCGAGAGACTCGCCGGGTCACAGTGTCCGGCGATCACTCGCAGGCCCTCGTAGGGCGCCTCGAGCTGGGACATCGCGATCATGCGCAGGAGGGCGGCGGTCGGCTCGGCCGGCAGCGCGTACTCGCCACCGGCCAGCAGGACCTGCGGTAGATGACGAGGGTCCGCCCACTTCGGCACGGCCGGGATCTTCGCGGGCACGAAGTCGAGCGGGTCGCGGCTGAGCAACGTCTCCACGGCCTCGACGCAGCCGAGGTCTTTCGCTGCGGCCCGTACGTCGTCCGCGTCGAGGCGGCTGAGGGCCAGCGCGGCGGTCGTCGCCTGCGCGCGCGCCGCGCCGAGCGCGGCCGGGATGAGCAGTGCGGCGGCGCCGGCGCCGTGGCGGGTGAACCATTCCTGCGCGACCGGGCGGAACTGGCGTGACCGGGTCAGCCAGCCCGCCATCAGCTCGGCGACCTCGACGGCGAGGTAAGGCATCAGCAGTGGGGCACCGACAACCGGCTTCTTGCGGGCCAGCCGCAAGAATGGCTCCAGCGCGGCAAGTTCGTACTTGGCGACCACCACTTGCGGCTTCTCGAGGTAGAACGAGGCCGATTCGGCCTGCCACCGAGCGAGCAGCGGACGGACGATGTCGTCCGGCGCCCTGATGTAGAACTCCGGCGGAGCAACACCTTTCTCGGCGAGCGGGAGATGCACGCGCATTTCCTCGGACCGGAACGCTCGCCAGTCGTACGCCCAGCGTTCCTGTTCACCGTCCTGCCAGACGATTCGAGGCTCGACCGCGACCGGGGCAACCGTGACGCGGGCCGGCGGTTCACGATCCCACGGCGGCGACGCGAGCAGCTTCGGGACGGCTTCGGGCGGCGCCTCCGGACGGCGGGTGAACAGCCTGGCCTCAGGGACTTCCGGGTGCCTGCGCACTTGACGTAGCAGCAACACGTCGATGAAGTCACCGTCCCGATGCGCGCCGAGCAGCCGCGCCGCGCGTCCAGGGAACCTGTCGGCCGCGGCACGCACCCCACCCGGCACCGCCGGAAGGTCCATGCGGTGCAGCAGTCCGCCGAACGCCGCGTCCGTCGGGATACGCGTCAGCACCTCGAGGACGTCGCGCCGGACGTCCGGCGCCCAGCGTGACCGGTCCAGCTGACGGAGCAGCAGTGGCACGACGTCCTCGCCGGCCGCGTCGAAGGCCGTGACGAACTGTTCCAGCGAGCTCATGTGCCATCGGGACAACTGCTCGGCCGTCGCCATGCTGTAGAAGAGCAATTCCGGTGATCCCCAGTAGCCACCGGGGAGATCGTCGAGATCCGCGGCCGCCCACTCCGGCCGGGTGGGGACGAGGTAGGACGTGACGATGCGCTGGCGCAGCAGTCCGCCGCGGAGCGCGGCCAACCGGGCGACCGCGTCGTCGTACACGTCCTGCTGCGCGACGGCCAGCATCGACCGCAGCTGCCTGGCGGCGCCTGTCCACACGGGGTACCCGGCGTCCGTTGCGTCGCTGTGGCGCAGCAGCGGCATGACGTCGCTCGCGCTGACACGATCGGCGGTGTAGTAAGCGCAGCTCGCCACGAACGCGGCAGTGGCATGGGCGAGCCCGCGGACGGCGACGAGATCGTCGATCGGCGCCATCGAGGCGCTGTGTGCGATGGCGCCGCGGCTCGGGTTCGGTGCGAGCGCGAGCCGAACGCCATCGGCCTCGACGCTCGGCTCGGCGGAGAGCGCCAACGCGCGAAGCGCGGGATCGGTCTGCGCGTGGTGAAGAACTCCCTGCCGCTTACCGTCCAGGTCCACGCCACGAGCGGCATGCCATGCGGTGAGCTCCGCGAGGCTTTCGTGCTTGACGTCGAGTGGTTCGAGCGCGGCCATCCCGCCACGGCGGGGATGCAGGGCATAACGCCACGTGTCGGGGATGTCGATCCGGTCCTCACCAGGCATGACGCCATCATCCACGAGCGGTCCGGATCCCGGCGCGGGACCTACGACAACGCGACGCGGACAGCTCGGTGACCGTCCCGCGTCGCGCTGCCGCAGCTGGTTCAGGTGACGACGATCTTGCCCGTGTTCTGGGGGAAGATCGGGTCGTTGTAGAAGAACTCACCCTTCTTCGTGAAGGTGTGCTTGAACGACTGACCGGGCATCAAGGTGCCGCTGTCGAACTCGTACTCGAAGAACGAGACGGCGCCGTGGGCGAACGCGTTGCCCTGCGGGTTCACGAACGTGATCTCCGTACCCACCGGGACCGTCAGGTTCTGCGGCGACATCGCCGTCTGGGCCACCGTGTTCTCGACCGCACCGGGAGCGCCGGCGGCGGAGTCCCAAACGCGACCGAGCGTCACCGTGTACTTGGCGGCGGCCGCCGTCACCGCCGCGGCGCGGATCTGGTTGCGCTTCGACGGAGGAGTCGGTGCGGGCGCCGGGGCGACCTTGCCGCCGAGCTTGAACGCCCACAAGTGGTCGCCCTTGGGGATGTCGGGGTAGGGGAGGCCGTTGCCGCCGGCGAAGACCGCCAGGTACTGCTCGCCGTCGATCTCGTAGCTGATCGGGCTGGTGTGGACGCCGGCGCCGCATTGGAAGCGCCACAGCTCGCGGCCGTCGACGTCGTTCATCGCGAGGAGGTTGCCGTCCGGGCCGCCCTGGAACATCACGCCGCCGTCGGTGGTCAGGATGCCGTTGCCGTGGGCCAGGGACCACTCGCTGTCCTTGCTCCACACCAGCTTGTTGGTGCGCGGGTCGACGGCGGCGATCCCGCCGGCGAAGTACTCGCCGTACGGCCGGGCGGTGTTGACGCGGCCGCCGGTCGTGTTGGAGTAGGCGGAGTTGATGAGGCCGTAGCCGACGTACACCCAGCCGGTGTTGGGGTTGAACGAGACGTGGGACCAGTCGGCGCCGCCGCCGGCGCCGGGGAAGATGATCGTCGCGCGGTCCCAGTGCGTCGCGAACAGGCCGCCGGTGGGGTAGAAGGGCACCGGGCGGGTGGAGTTGTCCAGCCGCGGCTCCTGCGGGACGAACGGGTCCCCTTCGGGGAAGGGCTGGGTCGGCGACGTCTTGTGCCGCGGGTCCTGGGGGACCGGGCGTTCGGTCACGCCCTGGATCGGCTTTCCGTCGGTGCGGTCGAGGATGTAGTACATCCCGACCTTGCTGCCGTAGACGACGACCTTGCGCAGCTTGCCGTCGATGCGCAGGTCGATCAGCACCGGCGCCATGACGTTGTCGTAGTCCCAGATGTCGTGGTGCACGGACTGGAAGTGCCAGCGCCGCTTCCCGGTTTTCGCGTCGATCGCGACGATCGTGTTGGCGAAGAGGTTGTCGCCGCCGCGCGTGGAGCCGTTGGTACGGGGGTAGGGGTTGCCGAAGGTCCAGTAGACGAGGCCGAGTTCGGGGTCGACTGCCGGGTGGATCCACGGTACGGCGCCGCCGGTCTTCCAGGATTCGCCTTCCCAGGTGTCGTGGCCGAACTCGCCCGGGCCGGGCACGGCCCAGAAGGTCCAGGCGATCTTGCCGGTGGCGGCGTCGAGGGCGTAGGCCCGGCCGCGGGCGCCGGCGGTGCTGCCCTGCATGCCCACGTAGATGAGCCCGTCGGAGTAGACGACCGCGCCGGCGAGGCTGCCGATGCTGCCGCCGCACTGGCCGTTCGCCGGATCGCAGGGCTCGGGCGTGCCCTGCGACGCGTCTTCGGTCAGCAGCTGGGTCTTCCAGACGACCGCACCGGACTTCTGGTCGAGTGCGTAGAGGATGTTGGCGCCCGAGGTGGAGAACACCTTGCCCTGCCCCAGCGCCACCCCGCGCATGTTGGTGGTTTCGGTGCCGACGTTGGTCTTCCAGCGGACCGCGCCGGTGCGGCCGTCGACGGCGAAGACGTTCTGCTGCGTGGTCTGGACGTAAAGGACGCCGTTCTGGGCGACGATCGTGCTCTGCTGCGCGCGGGAGGTGTCCCCGCCTTCGAGGGTGACGTGCCAGGCGCCGCCGAGCCGGGTGACGTTCTGGCGGGTGATCTGGTGCAGGGGCGTGTGGTTCTGGTTGCCGAGGTCGCCGCCCACCTTCGTGAAGTCCCGGCCCGGTCTGCCGAAGGCGTCGGGCTGGCGCGGGGTGTCCACTGTGGCCGGTGCGGCGGCGGCCGGCCGGGCCGCGAGCACGGTCCCCGCCACGGCGGCTCCCGTCGCACCGGTCAGGAATTTGCGTCGATCCATCGGTTGAGCCCTCTCTTCGTTGAGGAAGCGCGCGCTGCGACAAGATGATCCAGGCGGCAAACGGGTCCATCTAGTGGTACTCTCGGACCGCTCGACGGTTGAGTCTAGGACGGCGCCGTGCGAGTCACAAGGGTGTTCGCCCCTTGTTCCACCCGCCGTCGCCGGGGTACGGTCTCGAAACGCTAGGCGGACCGTTAGGACCGCTCTGCGGACCAGAGATCCGCGACTCGAAGAGGAGTGCCGGTATGCTTTGTGTGGTCGAAACCGTTGCGGCGCAGGGAGACGAGCGAGTCCTCCCGGCGTGGTCGGAGCCCGTGGTCGAGTGCTACGAGACTCGTCCGGAGGTCACCGCGTACGCCGGCGAGAGCGAGCCGTGGCGGGCCCGCTGAGCCGGGCGGAGCTGTCCGACGCCCTGCTCCGCCTCGAGAAGCGCTACTGGGCTCACCACCCGTTCCACCTCCGGCTGCACGAGGGGGGCTGCACCCCGGCGGACCTGCGCCGGTGGGTGGCCAACCGCTGGTACTACCAGAAGTGCCTGCCGCAGAAGAACGCCGCGATCATCGCGGCCTGCCCGCTGCCCGAGGTCCGCCGCGTCTGGGTGGACCGGATCGTCTTCCACGACGGGGCGAACCCGGGCGAAGGTGGCCTGGAACAGTGGCTGGGCCTGGCGGAAGCTGTCGGGCTGAGCAGGGCGGAGGTGCTCGACGAGCGGCACGTGCTGCCCGGCGTGCGGTTCGCCGTCGACGGGTACCTGCACTTCTGCCGCACCAGGCCGTGGATCGAAAGCGTCGCGGCGGCCTGCACCGAGCTGTTCTCGCCAGGGCACATGACCGACCGCGTCAACGCCTGGCGGGAACACTACGACTGGATCCGGCCGGAGGGCTTCGCCTACTTCGACCGCCGGATCCCCGCCGCCCGTGAGGACAGCGCCCTGACGCTGCGGCTGGTGCTCGACCACTGCGTCACCGCGGACCGGCAGGAGGCCGCGATCCGGGCCCTGACCTTCAAGTGCGACGTGCTCTGGGCCGTGCTCGACGCGGTGGACTACGCGGGGGCGTCATGACGGTGACCGCCGGGAGCCGCCTCGGGCTGCGCCGCGGGGTGCGGGGGGAGTTCGACCCCGTCCGCGGCCGTCCGGTGCTGCTGTTCCCCGAAGGGGTGCTGCTGCTCAACGAGACGGCCGCGGCCGTGCTGTCCCGGTGCGACACCCGGCGTTCGGTGGCGGAGATCGTCGACGACCTCGCCACCGAGTACGCCGGCGTTTCGGCCGGCTCCGTGCTGCGGACGCTGGCCGACCTCGACCGCCGCGGCCTGGTGGGCGAGGCGCCGGACGCCCGTCCGGCACCGGTGTTCCCGAGGTCGCCGGAGGGATCCGAGGACCGCCGCTCTCCGGTGCCCCTCGGCCTGCTGGCCGAACTCACCTACCGATGCCCCTTGCAGTGCACGTACTGCGCCAACCCGCTCAACCTCGCCGACTACCGGGACGAGCTGGACACGGCCGCCTGGCTGGACGTGTTCACGCAAGCCCGTGCGCTCGGTGTCCTGCAGCTGCACCTGTCCGGTGGGGAACCCGGGCTGCGCCGCGACCTCGTCGACCTGGTCGCGGCCGCGCACCGGCTCGGCTTGTACACCAACCTGGTCACCAGCGGGATCTCCCTGAACGCACCAAGGATCGCCGGGCTGGCCGACGCCGGTCTCGATCACTTCCAGCTGTCCCTTCAGGACGCCGAGGCCGCACCTGCGGACCAGGTGGCCGGGCGGGCGGCGCACGAGCGCAAGCTCGTCGTCGCCGAGGCGGTCCGGGCCGCCGGGCTGCCGTTGACCATCAACGTCGTGCTGCACCGCGCCAACGTCGGGCACATCCCGGCGATCGCCGAGCTGGCCGACCGCCTGGGTGCGGATCGGCTGGAACTGGCCCACACGCAGTTCTACGGCTGGGCGCTGCGCAACCGTGCCTCCCTCATGCCCACCCGCGAGCAGGTCGACCGGGCGGCGCGGGACGTCGCCGAGGTCCGGGAGCGGTACGGCTTCGAGGTCGTCCACGTCGCCGCCGACTACTACGACCCGCGCCCCAAGCCGTGCAACTACGGCTGGGGTGCCCGGCAGCTGACCGTCACCCCCGACGGCCGCGTGCTGCCTTGCCTGGCCGCGGAGACGCTGCCGGGGCTGGAAGTGCCGTCCGTGCGCACGGACCCGCTCGCGGACATCTGGTACGAATCCCCGGCGTTCCGCAAGTTCCGCGGCACCGCGTGGCTGCCCGAGCCCTGCAGCGGCTGCGCGCTCAAGGAAATCGACTTCGGCGGCTGCCGGTGCCAGGCTTACCAGCTGACCGGCGACGCCACCGTGACCGATCCCGTCTGCGACCTGTCCGAGCACCACGACCTCGTGCTCGCCGGGACCGCGGAACTCGCACCCGAGCCCGCCGTACCCCGGCGGATGCGATGAAGATCCGTTTTCTCGGCACCGCGGCCGGCGGTGGCGCACCGCAGTGGAACTGCGGGTGCCCGGTGTGCGAGCGTGCCCGCGCCGCCGGGGTGTCGCGAACCCAAGACGGCGTGGCCGTCAGCGGGGACGGCACCGCGTGGTACCTCGTCAACGCCTCCCCGGATCTGCGAGCGCAGTTGCTGGCGACCCCGGACCTGCGCCCGGCCACCGGAACACGCCGGACTCCGGTGCAGGGTGTGCTCTTCACCAGCGCCGAACTCGACCACACGCTCGGGCTGCTCGGCCTGCGGGAGGCCACCGGCCTCGACGTCTACGCGACCGCGTGGGTGCACGACGCCGCGTTCCCGCTGCAGGCCGTGCTGTCCGGCTACACGCGGGTGCGGCGGCACGAGATCCGGGACGGTGAGCCGATCGAGCTGGCGGGTGGTCTCGAGGTGACGGCGACGGTGCTCAGCGCCAAGCGACCTCGGTACGCGAGCCGGCTGCCGCCGGGTGACGCGGTGTGCGCCCTCCGGTTCGCCGCCGCCGGAACCTCGTTCGTCTACGCACCCGGCCTCGCCGCCTGGAGTCCCGGGTTCGGGAAAGCGATCGCCGGCGCCGACGTCGTCGCGCTCGACGGCACGTTCTTCACCGAAGACGAGATGGGCCCGGAGCGGCCGGCCTCGGGCATGGGCCACCTCGCCGTGCGCGAGCAGCTTCCGCTGATCGCGAACCACCCGGGACCGCGATTCCTGTTCACCCACCTCAACAACACCAACCCGCTCGTCCTGCCGGACGCACCGGAGCTGGCCGAGGTCACCGCCGCGGGCGCGGCCGTGGCCGCCGACGGCCAGCTGCTCGAGCTGTAACCGGCTCCCCTCCCACGGACCCCGTGGCACCGCCGTGCCCGGAGAAAGGTCGGAACACCATGAAGAAGAGAGCAACGACGTTGGTGACCATGCTCGGGAGCGCGGTGACCGCGGCGCTGACCACGGCCGCCCTGATCGGCATGCCCGCCTCCGCCCACGACGGGAAGAACCAGCAGGGTGCCCAGGCGCTCGGCGATCCCGACTACGGCGTGTGCCGCGGGCTCGACTCGCGCTGCTACCACAACTGGGGCAACTTCGACCTCGGCAAGGGCATCAAGGTCCTGGTGTACTCGCGCACCGCCGGCCCGCGGCACGCGAACCTGGGACCGGCGCTCGGGCCGGGCCTGAACCCGCCGCTGACGGCGGCGAACGTCGCGCAGAACGGGCTCATCGAGCTGGGCAAGAGGAACGGGTTCGCCGTGGACTGGACCGAGGACGTCACCCAGCTCGCCAGCCCGAACACCCTGTTGAAGTACAACGCGGTCATCTTCATGAGCACCACGCGCGACGCTTTGGATGACTCGGCGCAGACGTCGCTGCGCCAGTACATCCGCGGCGGCGGCGGTTTCGTGGGGATCCACAACGCGTTCGGCACCGAGTACAACTGGCCGTGGTACGAGGGCCTGCTGGGCGGGGCGAACTACTACGACCACGGGCCCGCGCAGGCCGGCGTCGTGCAGACGGTCGATCGCAACGACGTGTCGACGAAGGGCTTGCCGAACCGGTGGGCCTTCACCGACGAGTGGTACAACCTCGTCCCGTTCCCCAGCGACGTACGGGTCTTGGCCAAGGTCGACGAGTCGACACTCGCGAAGGGCGTCAAGGGTTCGATGGGCCACCCCGGACACGGCGACAACCATCCCGTGGCGTGGTGCCAGTACTACGACGGCGGCCGGTCGTGGGTGACGACGCTGGGCCACGAGAGCTGGGCGTTCACCAACACGTCCACCTCGGACGGTGCGGCGTACTTCCAGACGCTGATCGCGAACGGCATCAAGTCCGCGGCGGGAGCGGCACCGTTCTGCCGCTGAATCCTGGGAAACGCGAAACCCCCGGCCGGAGTTCCGGCCGGGGGTTTCGCTTGCCGCTGCTACAGCCCGAGGTAGATCTGCCGGACCAGCGGATCATGCGCGAGGTCCGCCGAGCTGCCGGTCATCGCGATCCGCCCGTTTTCCATGACCACGCACGTCTCGGTCGCCTCGAACGTCAGCTTCGCGTTCTGCTCCACCAGCAACAGCCCCAACCCCGACGCGGACAACCGCTGCAGCGTGCCGAGGATCTCCTCGACCAGCTTGGGGGACAGGCCCATCGACGGCTCGTCCAGCAGCACCAGCCGGGGTTCGGACATCAGCGCGCGCCCGATGGCCAGCATCTGCTGCTGACCACCCGAGAGCGCTCCCGCCAGCCGGTGCTGCATCTCGCCCAGCACCGGGAACATCTCGTAGACCTCGGCCAGCTTGTCCCGCGTCGGGCCCTTCCACGAGCGCAGGTACGCGCCGAGCAGCAGGTTCTTCTCCACGGTCAGCCCGGTGAAGACGTGCCGGCCTTCCGGCACGTAGCCGATGCCGTGGCGGACGACGTCCTTCGGCTTGACCTTGGTGAGGTCGCGGTCGCCGAGGCGGAGCGTGCCCACCTTGCGGGGCACCAGGCCCATCAACGCCTTCAACGTCGACGTCTTCCCGGCGCCGTTGGCCCCGATGATGCCGAGGCACCGGCCGGCGCCGACGGTGAACGACACGGAGTTGACCGCCTGGACCCCGCCGTAGTGGACGGCGAGGTCCTCCACGACGAGGTCGCCCTGGGGCGAGGTGTTCACGGCAACGCCTCCGTCTCGACTGCTTCCACGACCTCGGCCGTGCTGAACGAGTCGCCGAGGTAGGCCTCGATGACTTCCGGCTGGACGGCGACCTCCGCCGGGGTGCCTTCGGCGATCACGCGGCCGCTCGCCAGCACCGTGACGCGGTCGCACAGGGACATGACCAGGCCCATGTTGTGCTCGATCAGCACCACCGTGACGCCGCTGTCGCGGATGGACCGCACGATGTCCTGCAGTTGCCCGACCTCCTGGCCGTTGAGACCGGCCGCGGGTTCGTCCAGCAGCAGCAGGCTGGGTTCGGCGGCCATGGCCCGGGCCAGCTCGACGCGGCGCTGGATGCCGTAGGGGAGCGACCGGGGGGCGTCGTCGGCGAAGTCGGTCAGTCCGAAGCGGTCGAGCAGTTCCGCCGCGGCCCGCCGGAGCCGGCGTTCGTGCCGCCAGATGCCGATCGGCCAGACCACGTACTGCCACGCCGAACGCATCGGCGTGCGGTCGAGGGCGACCAGGAGGTTCTCCTCGACCGTCATCTGCCCGAACAGCCGCAGGTTCTGGAACGTCCGCGACATCCCCTGGTGCGAGAGCTGGTACGGCCGGCGCCCGACGAGCGGCCGCCCGTTGAAGCTCGCGGTGCCGCCGGAGGCGGTGTAGATCCCGCTGATCACGTTGAACAACGTCGTCTTGCCGGAGCCGTTGGGGCCGACGATGCCGCGGATCTCGCCCGGCGAGACCGACAGCGTCACGCCGTCCAGGGCGCGCAGTCCCTTGAACTGCTTGCTGATGCCGGAGATCTCGAGAGAGCCTGGCTCGGCTGTCTCCGTGTCCGGCTCGTACGGGCGGAACGCGTTGAGCACCGGCGCTGTCCGGTGCCGGCGGCGCTGCACCGCGGTCCGGATCCGCCGGGGGAGCCCGGCCAGGCCGGTGGGCGCGAACACGACCATCAGCACGACCACGGAGCCGTAACCCAGCTGCGCGTACACCGAGAAGTCGACCAGCGCTTCGCGCACCAGGGAGAGTGCGATCGCGCCGATCACGCAGCCGACGATGCTCTGCCGCCCGCCGATGATGACCATCGCCAGCAGCAGGAACATGTTGGCCACGCTGAAGGACTCGGGCGCGATGTAGTGGATCAGCCCGGCGTAGAGGACCCCGGCCGCGCCGCCGTAGACGCTCGCGGTGAGGAACGCCGTCATCCGCAGCAGCGGCACCGGGGCACCGACCGCGCCCGCGGCCAGCGAGTCGTCGCGCATGGCCCGCAGCCGCCGGCCGAGCGCGGTGCGCACGAGGAACAACGCGAACCCGATGGCGAGCGCGAAGACGATCAGCTCGAAGTAGTAGTACAGGTACTCGTTGGTCAGGTCGATGCCGAACAGCGGGGGCGCAGGGATCCCGTTGAGGCCCGACGCGCCGCCGGCGACCTGGGCGTTGGTGACCCAGTTGGTGAAGGCCAGCGCGAGGCCGAGGGTGACGATGCCGAGGTAGTGCGACTGCACCCGCAGCGCCGGGACGCCGACGAAGAGCCCGGCCAGCGCGGTGGCGAGCATCGCGAGCACGGCCGAGACCCAGAAGCCGAGGCCGGAGTTCGTCGTGAAGATCGCCAAGGCGTAGGAACCGATGCCGAAGAACGCGATCTGGGCGAGGTTGATCTGCCCGGCGACGCCCATGGCCAGGCCGAGGCCGACGGCCAGCAGCGCGAAGACCACGGCGATGTTGACGACGTGGATGCCGTAGGTGTCCAGCCCGTAGGGCAGGAACCAGGCGGCGACGGCGATCGCGGCGGCCGCGATGACTTTCACCGCGGCCGGTTTGGTGCGCAGGAAGGAGCTCATGCCCGGTTCACCGTCCGTTCCCCGAAGAACCCGGTCGGCCGGATCATGATGATGACCGTGAAAGCGAGGAACACGACCAGGTCCGAATAGCCTTGGAACTGGCCGGAGGCGTACGAGTCGAGCAGGCCGATGGCGAGACCGCCGGCGATCGCGCCGCCGATGTTGCCGAAGCCGCCGAGGATGGCCGCGGCGAACCCCTTGATGCCCAAGGTGCCGCCCAGCGTGGGACTGACGTACAGCAGCGGGCCGACCAGCCCACCGGCGAGTGCGGCCAGACCCGCGCCGATCGCGAACGCGATGGCGTTGCTGCGCCCGACGTGGATGCCGACGGCCGTCGCGGCCTCGTGGTCCATGGCCACCGCCTGCATGGCGGCGCCGCGCTTGGTGCGCTGCAGGAACAGCAACAGCAGCACGGTCGCGACGGCGGCGATGCCGAGCACCACGAGGTTGTAGGTGCGGACGCGCACGCCGAACAGGTCCAGCGGTCCGGTCTCGACCGGCGTGGGGACCGCGTGCCCGGTCGCGCCCCAGATGATGGTGGCGAGTGCTTCGAGCACCACGCCGAAGCCGATCGTGCCGATCAGCATCAGGTCGAAGTCCTTGTTCTCCAACGGCCGGAGAACGCGCTCCATGACCAGCGCGATCAGCCCGGTGACCACCATGGCGACGACGATGGCGAGGATGAACGGGAGGCGTGAGGACATGTAGAAGGTCGAGGCCGCGTAGGCCCCGACCATGACCACCTGGCCGTGGGCGAAGTTCACCAGGCCCATGGTGCGGTAGACGATCGAGAAGCCCATCGCGACGAGGGCGTAGACGGCACCGAAGCTGAGCCCGCCGACGAGGGTCTGGAGCAGAACTTGCATGGGGGTCCTTTCACCGGAGGAGCCGCGCGGGACCGCGCGGCTCCTCGGGGCGAATTCAGCTGGCGGGAGCCGCGATGAGCTTGCCGCCGGTGATGACACCGATCGACGTGGCGTGGATGCCGACCCCGGTCTGGTCGAACGTGAAGCCGCCCAGCAGGCCGGGGTACTTCGTGCCGCGGATGGCGTCGGCCAGCTGCTGGCCGGTGGCGCCGTTCGACGTCTTCAGCGCGGTGAGGAAGATGCTGGTGCCGTCGTAGGCCTTGGCGCCGTGCAGCTCCGCGTCCTCGTTGAACGCCGCCTTGTACGCCTGGGCGAACTGCCGGGCCGCGTCGCTGGTCTCGTTGCTCAGGTACGGGCTGCTGACGACGGTGCCTTCGGCGTTGCTCGCGCCGGCCGTGTTGAGGTACACGGTCGTGCCCATCGGGGCGGCGCCGGCGATGGTCGCGGTGATGCCGAGCTCGCGCGCCTGCTTGACGATCAGCCCCGCCTCGACCTCCTCGGTGCCCACGAACAGCACCTGCGGGTTCTTCTGCCGGATCGAAGTCAGCGCGGCGCTGAAGTCCTTCTGGTCGGTGGTGACGACCTGGTCGTCGACCGGCGTGACCCCGCGCCCGGCCAGTGCCTTGCCGAACGCGTCGTGTTCGCCCTTGCCGTAGGAGCCGTTGTTGGTGATGAACGCGATGGTCTTCTGGCCCTTCTGATCCACCAGGTACTTCGCGAGCGTCTCGTCATACGTCGTGCTGGTCGGCCCGTTGAGGAACTGGAACGGGCTCTTGACCGCGATGATCGACGGCGACTGCCCGGAGGTGATGCTCGGGATCTTCGCCTGCTGCAGCACCGGCGCCATCGCCACGGTGACCGCGCTTTCGGCGGTGCCGATCATCGCGGTGTAGCCCTCGCTGGAGATCTTGCGCGCCAGGTTGGTGCCGACGGTCGGGTCGCCGGCGTCGTCGAAGACGTCGAGCTGGATCTTGCGGCCGTTGACCCCGCCCTTGGCGTTCCACTGGTCCACGGCCAGTTTCGCGCCCTTGTACTCCCACGCGCCCAGCGAACTGAGCTGTCCGCTTTGGGCGTTGACCACGGCGATCTTGATCGGTCCGCTGCTGTCCGATGTGGACGGCGACGAGCCGCCGGGTGCGCTGCAGGCGGCGGCCGCTCCCGCGGCCAGCAGGGTCAGCGAGGCGAGCAGCCGTCTGGTTCCGGGTCGGTTCATGGGGACACTCCGTTGTGTGCGGTGGCGGGGATCATTCGAAGACGCCTTGGTAGATGTCGTTGATGTTCCAGTGCCCGGGGGTCGGGACCGGTTCGTTGACCATGGGGACGTCGAGCACGGCGGGGCGCCGGTTTTCGATCGCCTCGCGCAGTGCGGCGGCGAGGTCCTCGGGGCGTTCGACGGTGTAGCCGTCGGCGCCGCAGGACCGCCCGAAGGCCGCGAAGTCGGGGGAGAAGGGGTTGCCGTCCTGGTCGCGGAACTCGCAGCCGAAGCTCCGGCCGAAGTTGTGGGCCTGCAGGTCCGCGATGGTGCCGTGCGCCTTGTTGTTCATCACGACGAACAGCACCGGCAGCCCCTGTTCGACGGCCAAGGGCACGGCGGGCAGCTGGGCGCTCATCCCGCCGTCGCCGACGAGCGCGACGACGACGCGGTCCGGCTGGGCCAGCTGCACGCCGACCGCGGCCGCCGGGCCGAAGCCCATCGTGGACGCGCCGCCCGGGGTGATGAACCGGCCCTCTTCGGGGAGTTCGTAGCACTGGGCGACGCCGTTCTTGTTCCACCCGACGTCGGTGACCAGCACCGCGTCCGGGGGCAGCGTCGTGCGCAGGTCTTCCAGGATCCGTTCCGGACGCAGCGGGAAGTCGGTGCTGCGACCGCGTTCCTGGCTCGCCGAGAAGAGGTCCGCGCGGACGGCGCCGATCTGCTCGCGGACGTCGGGCCGCTCGACGGGTTCGGGTTTCAGGTCCTTGACGGCGGCGGTGATCGCCGGCACCGCGTGGTTCACGTCGGCGACCGCGCCGATCTCGACGGGGTAGTTGCGGCCGATCTCCGCCGGGTCGAGGTCGATCTGGATCAGCCGGCCCGGGGGGAAGGCCCAGGTGTACTCGTCGTTCCACGAGCTGGCGTCGGTCTCGGCGAACCGGGTCGCGAGCGCGAGGACGACGTCGGCCTTGCGGGTGTACTCGTTGGTCAGCTCGAGGCCCCAGAACCCGGTCATGCCCATGACGAGCGGGTGGCGGTCGGGCAGGGTCCCCTTGGCCATCAGGGAGTGGGCCACCGGGATGTCGAGGTACTCGACGAGCTCGCGCAGCGCGGCCCGTCCCTCCGGCGAACGGAGGCCGCCGCCGACGTACACGAGCGGACGTTCGGCCCCGGCCAGCGCCTGCGCGATCCGGCGGGCGTCGCCGTCGGACAGCGCGGGCTTCGCGGTGTGCGCGACCAGCGGGTACTCGACCAGCGGGACTTCGCGCGAGAAGTGGTCCATCGGGACGTTGAGCAGGACGGCGCCCGGACGGCCCGAGGTCGCCGTCCAGAACGCGCGCTCGGTGAACCGGGCGAGGTCCTCGGCGCGGTGCACGTGCCAGGCCCGCTTGACGAAGGGGCGGTAGATGGCCGTCTGGTCGGCGTCGGCGTGCAGGTTGACTTCCTGGTGCGGGTGCCGGCCGTGGTAGTACGACGGGATGTCCCCGGAGATCGTGATCAGCGGCACCGAGTCGAACGCCGCGGTGGCCACGCCGGTGACCGCGTTCATCATCCCGGGGCCGACGTGCACCAGCAGGACGCCGGGCTTGCCGGTGGCACGGGCGTAGCCGTCCGCGGCGTGAGCCGCGGCCTGCTCGTGGCGCGCCATCACGAACTTGATGCGGCTGCGCCCCAGCGCGTCCAGGAACGCGATGTTGGTGTGCCCGCACAGGCCGAAGACGTATTCGACGCCGTAGGACTCCAGCTGGCGCACGAGCGCGTCGGCGGCGGTGATGGTCGGGGCGGGGTGGCTCATCGGGCGGGAACTCCTCGGTCGCTCGGCGGGTTCGGTCACTGCTCGCCCCAGATGGACAGGTTGCGCAGCACGAGGGTCTTGACGACGGTGTAGTCGTCGATCATGGGAGCGGGGGACTCACGGCCGAAGCCGGAGTCCTTGACGCCGCCGAAGGGCACGTGGTCCAGGCGGAAGTTCGACGAGCCGTTGACGATGAGCCCGCCGACCTGCAGTTCTCGCCACGCCGTGAAGATCGTGCCGATGTCCTGGGTGAAGATCCCGGCCTGCAGCCCGAACCGGCTCGCGTTGCAGGAGGCGATGACGGTGTCGAGGTCGTCGAAGGGCAGCACGGCGACCAGGGCGCCGAAGACCTCCTCGACGACGACGGTGGCGTCCGGTGCGGGGTCGGCGACGATCGTGGGCAGCAGCGTCGCCCCGTCGCGCTTGCCGCCCAGCAGTACCCGCGCGCCGGTGGCCGCCGCCTCGGACGTCCACTTTTCGACGCGGGCCGCCGCCTCTTCGTCGACCATCGAGCCGACATCCGTGGCTTCGTCCAGAGGATCGCCGACCCGCAGCCCCTCGACCTCGGTGCGGAACGCGGTGAGGAAGTCCTCGAACCGGCTGCGGTGCACGTAGACGCGCTGGACGGAGATGCAGCTCTGGCCGGAGTTGCTGTAGCCGGTGCGAGCGCAGGTCTTGGCGGCGAGGGCGAGGTCGGCGTCCGAGCAGATCAGCGTCGCGGCGTTGCCACCGAGTTCGAGCACGAGCCGTTTCGCCCCGGCCGCGCGGGCGACCGCGTTGCCGGTTTCGGCGCTGCCGGTGAAGCTGATGACGGCGACTTCACGGGCCGCGCACAGGGCGGCGCCGACGTCACCGCCGCCGTGCAGCAGCTGCACCGCCTCCGGTGGCATGCCCGCTTCCAGCAGCAGCGCCACCACGGCCGCGGTCGTGGCCGGCGCCTGCGGCGGAGCCTTGACCAGCGTGGTGTTTCCCGCCGCGAACGAGGCGCCGAGCTTGTGGGCCAGCAGGTTCGCCGGGGCGTTGAACGGGGTGATCGCCAAGGCCACCCCGGCCGGCGCGCGGTAAGTCAGCGCCGTGTTGCCCACGCCGCGTGCCCAGCCGGCGACCGGCAGGTTCTCGCCGCCGATGTGGCGGGTTTCCGCGGCGCAGACGGCGAAGGTGTCGGCGACGCGGTCGAGCTCGCCCCGCCCGTCCTTGAGCGGCTTCCCGAGCTCGAGGGCGATCAGCCGGGCGATGTCGTCCCGGTGGTCTTCGGCCAGCCGCGACGCGCGTTCGAGGATCGCCGCGCGGGTCGCCGGGGCCAGGCGCGCGACGACGGGCGCGGAGCCGGCGGCGTACCGGACCGCACGGGCGACCTGGGTGTCGTCCGCGGTGAAGGATGTAGAGACGACTTTTCGCTGGTAGGGGCCTATGCGCTCAGCTACTGCCCCGTCCCGGGACCACTGTCCGGCCACGAACGCGGCGGCCTCGACCGGGGTATCGGATTTCGCGGCTTCGAGGATCTGCTCCAGCACCGCCACACTCCCTTGTGAACCATCAAACGGCACATCTGGACCGCTCTGCGGACTCCGTGTAACGTACGGTCAGTCGCCTGCCGGTGGCAAGAGCGGGATTCGAAGTAGTTATCAAGTGGTTCGCCGGCCGGGACGGCAGCGGAGTCCTGACCCGAGGACGATGTCGGCAACAGGACCCGTGACGGGACGAAGGGGTGAGCGGTCGTGAAAGCTGCTGGTGCGGGCGGTGCCGAGGAGAAAGAAGGATCGGCCGGCGAGGGTGGTGAGTCCCAGGGGGTGCGCAGCGTCCAGCGTGCGCTCGACATCCTCGGGTTGCTGACCGACGAGCGGCCCGCCGTGACGATTTCCGACATCGTGAAGGCGACCGGCCTCGCGAAGACGACGGCGATCCGGCTGGCGCAGACGCTGGAACTGAACGGGCTGTTGTGGGCGACCAGCAAGGGCTACATGGCCGGGCCCGGGCTGTGGCGGTGGGCGCACCTCGCGCGGCAGACCTGGGAGCTGCCGGCGGAGATGAAACAGCTGATGCGGGAACTGGGCGACCGGCAACGCGAGACGGTGAACCTGTACGTCCTGCGCGACATGTACCGGGTTTGCGTGGCCCAGCAGGAAAGCACCCAGCCGCTTCGGCACGTCGTGCGCGTCGGCGACGAACTCCCGTTGTGGGGCGGTGCTTCGTCGAAAGTCTTGCTCCGCGAGGCTTCTCCTGCTTTGCTGAAGAGGATCGCGCGCAGTTCCCCCTACGGCGCGGACTATGCGGACAGTATCCACAAAGGACTGACCGAAGCGGCCGAGCAGGGGTTCGCGGTGAGTCACGGCGAACGCGAGGCGGGCCTGTCCGCGGTGGCGGTGCCGGTGCTCGGCAAGAACGGCTCCATCGCCGCGGCGTTGTCGTTGAGCGGCCCCACCGTCCGATTCTCCGAGGACCGGATCGCCGAGTTCGTCGCCGACCTCACCGAGTCCGCTTCGCGGATGAGCGAGCGCGGCTTCGACTACCCGTTCGCCGGCTGACGCGGCTGGGCTCGTCTTCTGGGACAAGGAGAGGGAATGACGAAAAGACCGCTTCGCGGTATCCGGGTGCTCGACCTGACCAACGTCCTCGCCGGACCGTACTGCAGTTACCAGCTCATGCTGTTCGGTGCCGAAGTGGTCAAGGTCGAGCTGCCGGGCTCGGGGGACCTCGCCCGGAACCTGGGACCGGACGCGGCTCTGAACCGCGCGGGGATCGGCTCGTCGTTCCTCGCGCAGAACGCCGGCAAGAAGTCGATCGAGCTCGACCTCAAGGACGCCGGTCAGGTCGAGCTGTTCGAGGACCTGGTTCGCGGGGCCGACGTCGTTCTCGAGAACTACCGGGCCGGCGTGCTCGATCGGCTCGGCTTGGGCTGGCCGAGGTTGCGTGCGCTCAACCCCGGGCTGGTGTACTGCGCCATTTCGGGCTTCGGCCAAAGTGGACCGTTGAGCCAGGCACCGGCTTACGACCAGATCATCCAGGGTCTGTCGGGCATGATGAGCGTGACCGGAACGCCCGAAACCGCTCCGCTCCGGGTGGGGTTCCCCGTCTCGGACACCGTCGGCGGGCTCATGGCCGCGCTCGCCATTTCGGCGGCGCTGGTCGGCCGGGACCGCACCGGCGAGGGGTCGTTCGTCGACCTGTCGATGCTCGAAGCCTCGATCTCGGCGATGGGCTGGGCGGTGTCGAACTACGTCATCAGCGGCATTCCGCCGGCCCCGATGGGGCGGGACAACGCGACCGCGGCGCCTTCGGGCACGTTCTTCGCCGCGGACGGGCCGCTGAACATCGCGGCGAACCGGCAGGAGCAGTTCGTCACCCTGTGCCGGCTGGTCGGCCGGCCCGACCTGGTCACGGATTCCCGGTTCGCCGACCGGGAAGACCGCAAGACGCACCGGACCGACCTCGACGCCGAGCTGAACCGGGCCTTGGCCGCGCGGCCCGCCCTCGAGTGGGAGCGGCTGCTGTCCGAGGCGGGCGTTCCGGCGGCCAGGATCCTCACCGTGCCGCAGGCTCTCGAGTCCGAACAGCTCGCGCACCGCGGATTCTTCACGGAACTGCCGTTTCCCGGTCAGTCCGAGCGGACCCTGCGCGCCAGCGGTAACGGCGTCCTGCTCGACGGCGAGCCGCTGCGCCCGGGAACGCGACCTCCGCTGCTCGGGGAACACAACGCCGAAGCGGCCGAGCTCGCCCGCAGGTGGAACGCCGGCACACCGATTCCCCGGCCGGCACCGGAACCGGCGTTCACGCCCGCGGACAAGGACTGACATGGACAGCGAAGCAAGTGTCGCCGACTGGTGGGCCACCTCGATCTGCCGGATGGCGCCCGGTGTGGTCGAGCTGCGCGGAGTGCCGGTGCAGGATTTGATCGGTTCCCACGGTTTCGTCGCCACGATCTGGCTGATGGTGCGCGGAACGAGTCCCCGGCCCCGGGAAGCCGCGCTGCTCGAGGCCGCGATGGTCGCGTCGGTCGACCACGGTCCGCAGGCGCCGTCGATCGCGATCGCCCGGATGACCGCGACCTGCGGGGTCGGCCTGAACAACGCGATGGCGTCCGGGGTGAACGCGCTGGGCGACTCGCACGGCGGCGCCGGTCAGCAGTGCGTCGAACTGCTGTCGGCGATCGTCGAGCGCGAAGCCGCCGGTGACCCGCTGGAGGCCGCCACCGAGGCGGTCGTGGCGGACTTCCGGAAGCGCAGCCGCTACCTGCCCGGCTTCGGCCACCGCTTCCACCCGCGCGATCCGCGCCGGGACCCGTTGCTGGCCCTGGTGGACGGAGCCGTCGCGGACGGGACCGTCGAGGGGAAACATCTCCGGGCCGCACTGGCGGTCGAAGCGCTGCTGAACGAAGGGCGGGCCAAGCCGATCCCGATGAACATCGACGGCGCCACTGCGGTCATCTACGCCGAACTGGGCTTCCCGCCGCCGCTCGCCCGCGGGCTGTTCGTGCTCAGCCGCAGCGTCGGAATCCTCGCCCACGCCTGGGAAGAGACGACGCAGGGCCGCCGCAACAAGGGACCGATGCCGACGTCGATCCTGCCGACGGTGCTCGCGGCCGGATCGTGACCCCCGCGGAGTTCGAGGTCGACCTGCTCGTCCTCGGTTCGGGTGCGGCGGGCCTGAGTGCCGCCGTGGTCGCGGCCGCCGAAGGCCGGTCCGTGCTGGTGCTGGAAAAGACGGAGTGGCTCGGCGGGACGAGCGCCTACTCGGCGGGCACCGCCTGGATTCCCGGGCACCGGTACCAGGCCGACCCGGCCGCCGACACGGAGGAGGCCCGCCGGTACCTCGACGCGCTCGTCGGCGACCGCGCGCCGCGCGAACTGCGGGAGGCCTACCTGCGGCACGGGCCGGAGGTGATCGACCACCTCGAGCGGACCGGGATCGGCTTCTGGCATTCGGCGAGCGTGGTCGACTACCACCCGGAGCTGCCCGGCGCCGGGATCGGCCGGGCGCTCGAGCCGCGCACCTTCGACGCCCGGCGCCTGGACCGCGCCCACTTCGAGCGGGTTCGCTGGCCGGTGCGGGAGTTCGCCTTGTTCGGCGGGACCCTCATGCTCCGCAGACGCGAAGCTGATCAGCTCGTGAAGGTGTTCGACGGTTCCGTCCGCGGGATGTCCGTGGCTCTCCGGCTCGGCGTTCGCTGGGCACGGGACCGGCTTCGGCGCCGTCGTGGCACCCGCCTGACGATGGGCAACGCCCTCGTCGCCGCCCTCTACGACCTGCTCGTCCGCCGAGGTGGCGAGGTCTGGTTCACCGCCTGCACGACGGAACTGCTGAGCGACGACTCCCGCGGCGTGACCGGTGCCGTCGTGTCCCACCGCGGACGGACCGTACGTGTCCGTGCCCGCCGCGGTGTCGTCCTGGCCGGCGGCGGTTTCCCGGCGAGCCCGGAACTGCGCGCCGAGTACTTGCCTTCGCCGGTGCCGCAGTTCACCCCGGCGGCCGGTGGCGCCACCGGTGACACCCTCGCGCTGGCTCGGTCGGTCGGCGCCGTGCTGGCCCCGCCTGGCGACGACAACGCGCTGTGGTTCCCGAGTTCGATCGGCCGCCGGCCGGACGGCTCCACGGCGGTGTTCCCGCACATCTGGGACCGCGCCAAGCCGGGCATCGTGGCCGTGAACGCGGCGGGCCGGAGGTTCGTGGACGAGTCGGCGTCGTACCACCGCTTCACCCGGGCGATGTACGCCGCGCCGGACGCGATCCCGGCGTGGCTGGTCCTCGATGCGCGCACGCTGAAGCGGTACGGCTTGGGGATGGTCCGCCCGCACGCGCGGTCGGCGGTTCTCCGCCGATACATCGACGAAAAGTATCTCTACTGTGGACGGACGGTCGAGGAGCTGGCGCGGACGATCGGCGTCGACCCGGCGGGTCTGAGGGAGACAGTGGCGGCGGCGAACGTCGCGGCCCGCGTGGGTCGCGACGAGGAGTTCGCGAAGGGGGAGAGCCCGTACGGCCGTCAGTACGGCGATCCGGCACACCGTCCCAACGCGAACCTCGGTCCCATCGAGAAGGCGCCGTTCTACGCGATCGCCGTGGTGCCGACGCCGTTGGCGACCGCCCTGGGACTGCGCACCAGCCCCGACGCCGAAGTCCTGGATTCCGAGGGCGAGCCGATTGGCGGGCTCTACGCCTGCGGCAACGACGCGGCATCGATGACCGCGGCCGAGTACCCCGGCGCCGGGTGCCAGATCGGGGCCGGATTGGTCTTCGGCTACTTGGCGGCGCAGCACGCCGTCTCGTTCCACGCCCACGACTTGCCGGCACAGCCGGAGTAAGGTCGCGGGCGTGAAAGACGGTTGTCCAGTGCTTTCGCCCTGAGCACCGGGCTGAGGGGCGGGTTGCTGGAGGAGGGGCGCCTGTCGGTGGAGGGCATCGCCGTCGCGTGCGGCTACGCCTCGGCGGCGGCGCTGAGGCACCAGTTCAGCCGGCTGCGGGGGACGAGCCTGACGTCGTACCGGACGGCTTTCCGGGGGTGACCCGAGCGCCCCAATGTGGCCTTCGGTGCGTCAGGCGCACCCAAGGCGGCCTTCGGTGCGTTCAACGCAACCAAGGCCGCCTTGGGGCGCTGGCGACTGCCAACAAGTGGGTCTGGTGCGACCCGATCCTCGGCGACGAATACGCCGAGCGGGCGATGCGCAGTCTCGATCCTGGCTCCCCAGCGGTCAAATCCAGCTCGACACGGTGTCGGTCCGGGCGTGGCGCACCTCGAAATGGACCCCACGCTTCGTCGATACGGCACCCGGTTCCACTGCGGTTTCGACGATCCGGCCGCACTGGCCGGCTGACACCCGCGGCTTGGCTACGTCGACGAGGCGCCGATGAACGACTCGCCCGAGCTGACGGTTCCGGTTCTGAACACCGGCGCCGCTGTCAGGAGCCGATGCGGATGGTCAGGCGAGCGACGCGAGGTGGCGGCGCGCGGCGGCGAGTGCCAGCCGGGCGTGCTCGCCGGCGCCGACTTGGGCTACGAGCGTCGCGCGGGGAATCTCCAAGGCGTAAGGGATGTCCGGTGGGAGCGCGGCGAGGACGCCGGCCACGTCCAGGCCGCCCTCGCCGGGGAACAGGCGTTGGAAACGGGCGGTGTGGATGATCTCGGCTGTGCCGGCGGGGATCTCCGGGGGAGCGTCGCAGACGTGGGCGAAGTGGAACCATTCGCGTGGCAGGTCCCGCAGTTCGGCCACACTCGAACCGGACCGGGCGAAATGCAGCACGTCGATGAGGATGCCCGCGTTGGGCCGGTCCGCCGCGCGCAGCACACGGACCGCTTCGGTGAGGTCGGCCGTCTCGGTCCAGGACGGGAATTCGAGGTCGAGGGTGAGGCCGAACGGCCTGGCCAGGTCGCACAGCTCGGTGAAGTGATCGACTTTGCGGACCGGGTCCGGGTCGGGCAGCTGCGTGACGACATGCCGCGCGCCGAGCTCGGCGCCGGCCTCCAGCACGCTCAGGAAGTCACGTGGCTCGTCGCGCGGGCCGATGCGGGCCAGTTCGATGTCCAGGACGTCGACGCCGGTAGCCGCCAGCCGGGCCTTGGTGGAGCGCAGGAGAGCGGGATCGGTCGCCAAGGGGTAGTGCGGTTCCTGGGGTGTCACGCGGGTCAGGCGCAGCCCGACGTAGCGGTAGCCGGCGCTCGCCGCGGCATCCACGAGCGCCGGCGGCGACAGGGACAACGCGGTGAGGTGGGCCAAGGAATAGTCGTGCTGGTGGCGTGGTTCCTGCGATTCCCGAAGCGTGCGGAGCCGGCGCCTGCGGTGCGCCGCCATGCGAACGGGCGTGCCGGCCGCGCCGTACCCGCGGTAGCGGCCGAGGCGTTGCACCACCTCGAAGAACACGCGGGAGCCGGCGATCTCGGTGTAGAAGTGCAGGTACTCGCCGTGCTCGTCGCGGTCGTAGAGGATCGAGTGCTCGCGCAGCGCGGCGAGCAGGTCCGGCGCCGGGGCGAGGCGGGCGTCCAGGTCGTCGTAGTAGTTCTCGGGGATCGGGAGCACCGCGGCGTTCCGGGCGCGCATTGCTCTCGCGGCGGCGACGGCGTCGTTCGTGGTGAACGCGACGTGCTGGGGGTTCGGCACGGCGGGCGCCCAGTCGCCGCGGCGCAGTGGTGCGGTGTTGAGGGTGATCCGGACGTGGTCGGCGGGGTCGCTCGCGGCCCGGCTGCGGATCAGCCCGAACGGCGCGTCCAGCTCGACGGTGTGGCCGGGCCGCAGGCCGAGTACCACGCGGTAGAACAGGGATGTCTGGTCGAAGTCGTCGACCGACTCGGTGAGCGAGACGTGGTCGGTGCCGGTGAGCAGGTCCGAGACGATCGCGTGCCCGGTGGGCGTGAAGTCGCCCAGCCAGCCGTGCTCGTCGCCGGTGCGGCAGAAGAAGACCGCGGTTCCGTCGGGCGCGGCCACCGAGCTCAGTTCGGCCTCCTCAGGCCGGTGGACGCGCGGCAGCACGGGCGCGAGCAGCCGTTCGGCTCGCCGGGCCGAGGTCGCCGGGTCGTCGCTCTCCACCGCCAGCGCGCAGATCGACGCCGTCCCCGGCGCGACCGTCCGTTGTGGTGCGTGGTTCAGCAGGATTCGGGCCTCGCCCTGGTGCCACAGCTCGACGGGCTTGGACCGGTGCTGGCCGGAGTGGGTGAACCCGAGCCCGGTCAGCAGGCTCGCCACCGCCGGCCCCGACACCTCGTCCACGGCCAGCTCGGTGAACACGTGCCCGGCCAGCCGGGGTGCCGGCGGCAGGCCGGGCTCCCGCGTGGCGCCCGGCTCCCGCAGGGCGAGCAGGGAACGCATCGCGTCGACGGCCGCGTGCCACGGGTCGGTCTGCCGCAAGACGTCGTTGCATACCTCCAGCGACAGCGGTCCCGCGTATCCGGTCGCGAGCACGGCGTCGAGGAAGGCGGTGAGGTCGAACGCGCCCTGGCCGGGGAACGACCGGTGGTGCAGGCTCTGCTCCAGCACGTCCATGCCCGGCCGCGGCGCGTCCGCGAGCTGCACGTGGAACACCTTCTCTCCGGGAAGGCCGCCCAGGTCCGCCGGGGCGTCGCCGCCGGACAGCACGTGGAAGCTGTCCAGGCACAGGCCCAGCGCGGGGTGGTCGGCGCCGCGCACGATCCGCCACGCGTGCCCGTAGGTGTTCACGAACCGCCCCCACGCCAAGGCCTCGTAGGCGATCCGCAGCCCGCGGTCGGCGGCCCGGCCGGCCAGCTCGTGCAACTGCTCGGCGGCGAGGCCGTCGTCGTCGACCGCGTCCGGCGACACCGACGAGCAGACCAGCATCGTGGTCGCGCCCAGCTGTTCCAGCACGTCGAACTTGTGCTCCGCCCGGCGCAAGTTGGCGGCGAGCAGGTCGGATGGCACGGCCTCGAAGTCGCGGAAGGGCTGGTACAGGTCGATCGAGAGGCCCAGCCGGGCACACTCCCGCCGCACCTGGCTCGGCGACCACGGCGACGCGACGAGGTCGCCCTCGGAGATCTCCACACCGTCGAAACCCGCCTCCGCGGCGGCGGACAGCTTGTCCTCGAGGGTGCCGGACAGGCAGGCGGTCGAGATGCCCAGGCGTGCCCGCGCGGCAAGGCTCTTCGGGGATGTGGTCGCGGCATCACGCTCGACGGTGAGCATGGGCACCCAGCCTTCCGGAGTGTGAACGTACTAGGTAGTACATATACGCCGGATGTTGCGTCGGTGTAAAGGCGCGGCTTATGGTTCGCCCGTTGAACGGTTCATCTGTACCGCCTGGTGGACCCCCCGCTCCGCTGAGAGAGGTGGACGTGTGAAGACCGTCGTCCTGACCGTCGTGGCACTTCTGGCCGGTCTGGTGACCGGTCCCGCGGCGGCGACCGTACCGGCGCCCGTGGTCCCGGCGGGCGTTCCGAGCCCGCTGGTGACCGGGCCGATCCCCGCCACCGCCCGGCCCGGCGACCCGTCGCACGGCTACCCGTTCTTCGCCACGGACCAGAACCTGCGGGCGCGCGGGTACGTCGAGGAGGAGTACTTCGTCGAGGGCACCGCCAACCGGTACACGACCCCGGACGGCGCGACCGGCTCGGTCATCGACGGCGGTCACGCCTACCGCACCCGGATCGTCGTCCGCCGCCCGGTTTCGCCGAAGAAGTTCACCGGCACGGCCGTGGTCGAGTGGTACAACGTGACCAACACCTTCGACTACGAGGTCGTGTGGAGCCGGTCGTTCCAGCACCTGCTCGACGCCGGCTACGCCTGGGTCGGCGTCAGCGCCCAGGCCGCCGGCGTCCATTCCGGATCGGGCCTGAAGGCGTGGAGCCCCGGCCGGTACGGCACGCTCGACCTGACCGACGGCGGCACCGTCACCGACGACTCGTTGTCCTACGACGTCTTCAGCCAGGCCGCCGAGGCACTCCGGCACCCCCGTGGCGCGAATCCGTTGCCAGGCTTGAACCTCAGGACGGTCATCGCGACCGGCCAGTCGCAGTCGGCGTCGCGGCTGACCACCTACGCGAACTCGGTGCACCCGATCGCGCCGGTCTACGACGCCATCGCGATCGTCGACGGCGGCGTCCAGCTGCGGACCGACCTGACCACGAAGGTGTTCAAGACGGCCGGCGAGTACGACGTGCTTTCCAACCAGGCTGCGCGCCGCCAGCCGGACACCGACCGGTTCGTCTACTGGGAGATCGCCGGTGCGTCCCACTCCGACCGGCACGCGTACCTGGTGAACAACCCGATCCGGCTGCGCGACGCCGGGGTGTCGGGTCTGCTCGCCGGGCCGACCGCGCCCTGCGTGGCACCGGCGCGCAGCAACGTGCCCTACGAGTACGTGCTCGACGCGGTGTTCGACCACACCGTCCGCTGGGTTCGTGACGGCGTCCGGCCGCCCGACGGGCCGCGGATCGAGGTGACGGACACCGGCACCCGGCCCGCCACGGCGAACCGCGACGCCTACCAGATCATCAAGGGCGGCATCCGGCTCGCGGCGGTCGCCGCGCCGACCGAGCGCAACACGGGCTGGAACACCGGCCTCACCCCGGACCGGGACAGCGCCTGCGCACAGGGTGGCACCTGGATCCCGTTCGACAGCACCACATTGCGGAGCCTGTACCCGACGCACGCGAGCTACGTCGACGCGGTCCGCCGGGTCACGGCGCAGAACCTGCGGGACGGCTACCTGGTTCGCGAGGACGCCGACGCCACGATCCGAGCGGCGGAGCGGGCTGATGTGCCGTGAAGCACCGCGGATACGCCGCCGTGCCGGTCGGGGAAACGTCGGACATTCGATCCCGAAACCGGACTGCCCGCTGACCAGGCCGAACAACAGTGGGAGCCCGGCAAGCGCGTTCAGCGCCGGTGACGGGGGAGACGATGACACCGCGTCAAAGGCAGCCCGCCAGCGTCGTCAGCAGCAGGGAGCCGCGCTCGTCCGTGTCCTCGGACTGCAGCTCGCTCGTCGTGAACGAGAACCCGAGACCCTCCTCCGGCCACGCGCCGTGCCGCCCACCACCCGCGCCGGAGTGGCCGAACGCGACCGGGGCCGGACCGTAGGTTCCGATGGCGTCCGCCAGCTCGTAGCCGAGACCGAAGCGGACCGGGCGGTCGTTGATCACGTCCGTGCCCGACGACCATTCGCGGGTCGCCGCCGAGAGGACCGGCGCGGGGACCAGGCCCGCGCAGATCCGGTCGTAGAGCCGTGCCATCGCCGCGGCCGTGCCGGTCGCGCCGCCCGCCGCGAACTCCGCGCGGCGGTACCCGGCCGAGTTGATCGTGTCGGGCTCCAGGAGCCCGCGGTACATCCGCTCCACGATCTTCCGCCGTTCGGGGTCGTGCAGGAACGTGCTGATCCGGTAGCCCGGCGAGCGCGTCAGCCGTGCCACGCGGTGGTCCTCGGCCGCGGGTGTGCCGAGGTGGAGGTCGAACCCGCCCAGCAGGGCACGCACGACCGCGCCCGCGTTCTGTCCGGTCACCCGGCGGATCAGCTCGGTGCAGAGGTACCCGTAGGTCGTCGCGTGGTAGGCGACCCGGGATCCGGGCGTCCACAGTGGCCGTTGGGCCGCCAGGGCCGCGGCGTTCGCCCGGTTGTCCAGAAAGGACACTTCCGCCTCGACGTACGGCAGCCCCACCGTGTGGGACAGCACGTGGGACACCCGAGCTTCGGCACGGAACTGGGGCCAGTACGTCGTGACGCGCTCCGAAGGATCGAGCAACCCTCGCGCCGTCAGCAGCGCCATCACGGTGGCCACCACGCCCTTGGTGCCGGAGAACAGCACCACCAGCGTGTCCCGGGTCCAGCCCGGTCCGCCCCACAGCTCCACGAGGACTTCGCCCCGGCGCACCACGCTGAACGCCGCGCCCCCGGACGTCTTGGCCAGCACGGTGGCGAACGCCTCCCACACCGGCTCGAAGCCCGGCGCCACCATGCCATTCACAAGAGGGCCGTTCACAAGAGACCCCCTCACAAGCGCGGGGTCGCGGCCAGCAGCTCCCGCGTGTAGGCGTGCGACGGCGCGTCCAGCACGCTCCGCACCGAGCCTTCCTCGACGATCGCCCCGCCCTGCAGCACGGCGATCCGGTCGGCGACCTCGCCGGCCAGCGCGATGTTGTGCGTCACGAACAGCATCGCCATCCCGAGCTCACGACGCAGCTCCCCGAGTAGCTCGACGATCGTGGCCTGCACCGAAACGTCCAGTGCGGACGTCACCTCGTCGCACACCAAGACGTCCGGCGTCGTCACCAGGGCACGGGCGATGGCGGCCCGCTGCCGCTCGCCCCCGCTGAGCTGCTCCGGCAGCCGGTCGGCCGGCGCCCGCCCGAGCCGGACCCGGTCGAGCACCTCGGCAACGCGCTCGCGGCGTTCCGCCCGCGACATCGACGTCAGCCGCGTCAAGGGCACCTCGATCGACTGCGCCACCGTCTTGCGCGGGTTGAGCGAGGAGAACGGGCTCTGGAACACGTACTGGATCCGGCGCCGCTGCTCGTCGGACCGCTGCCGCGTGGACGCCGCCAGGCCGGTGCCCGCCAGGGAAATCGTCCCGGAGTAGGAGCTGGTCAACCCCGCGATGCACTGCGACAGTGTCGTTTTGCCGGACCCGGATTCGCCGAGCAGCAGCAGGCACTCGCCCCGCGCGACCGAGAGGTCGACCCCGCGCAGCACCACGTGCTGTCCATAGGAGACGGTCACGCCCTTCGTCGCGAGCACGGGCTCGGCCGCGGGGGGAGGTGCGACCACCGCGTCGGGATCGGGCACGGCGTCCAGCAGCCGCCGCGTGTAGGCGTGCGACGGACTCCGCAGCACCGACGCGGCCGGCCCGCACTCGACGATGCTCCCGTGGTACATCACCGCGACGCGGTCGGCGATCTCGGCGACCACCGCGAGGTCGTGGGTGATGTACAGGGCGGCGACCCCGTGTTCGGCGGTCAGCGCCCGGACGGTCTTCAGCACCAGGGCCTGCGTGACGACGTCGAGCCCGGTGGTCGGCTCGTCGAGCACCACCACGGCCGGGCGGCATGCGAACGCCATCGCGATGCCGACGCGCTGCTGCTGCCCGCCGGAGAGCTGGTGCGGGTAGCGGCGCCGGTACGCCGGGTCCGCCGGGAGGCCGACCTCGGCCAGGACCTCGGCGACGCGGTCCTCGACCGAGCCCGGGAAGCCGTGCGTTTCCAGGACCTCGGCGATCTGCAGCCCGATCCGCAGCGCCGGGTTCAGCGACAACGCCGGATCCTGCGGAATGTAGGCGACCGTGCTGCCGCGCAGCTTCCGTCGCGCCGCGGTGTCGAGCGCGAGGACGTCGACTGAGTCCTCGCCACGCGGGCACACGGTGATCCGGCCGCCGGACACGGCGAGCCCGCGCCGGAAGTGGCCGAGCGGGGCCAGCCCGGCGGTGGTCTTGCCGGAGCCGGACTCGCCGACCAGGGCCAAGACCTCGCCGGGAGCCACGGCGAAGGACACGTCGTCCAAAACGGGCACCCCGGCCGTCGTGCGGACTGCGAGCCCGGTGACCTCGAGAGCGGCGTTCATGCGCGAGCCTCCCGCTTCCGGCCGGCGGCGGCCGAGGCCAGCGCGTCGGCCACCAGGTTGGTCCCCACGGTGAGGGCGGCGATCGCCAGCACCGGCAGGAGCACACCCCAGGGCTGGACGACGAGCGCGATCCGGTTCTCGTTGATCATCAGGCCCCAGTCGGCCGACGGCGGCTGGATGCCCAGGCCGAGGAACGACAGCGACGCGATGTACCCGATCGAATAGGTCAGCCGCAGCCCGATCTCCACCATGAGCGGCCCGGTGATGTTCGGCAGGATCTCCCGCAGCAGGATCCGCGACCGGGGCACGGCGTACATCTCGGCCGCGCGGATGTAGTCCTGGCCGCGGACGGCGACCGTCGCCTGCCGGGCGACGCGAGCCGTGCGCGGCGCGTGGGTCAGCCCGATGACCAGCACCAGCAGCCAGCCTTCCGGCCCGATCACCGCGATGGCGAGCAGCGCGATCACCAGCTGGGGGAAGGACAGCAGGACGTCGTTGCCGCGCATCAGCAGGCTGTCGAGCCGGCCGCCGCCGTACCCGGCGACCATGCCGAGCAGCGCGCCCAGCACGATCCCGAGCGCGGTGGCCAGCACGGCGTAGAGCAGCAACGTCGTCCCGCCGGCGAGGAACCGGGTGAGCACGTCGCGGCCGAGGCCGTCGGTGCCGGCGACCCCGTCGGGCTTGAACGGCTTCCCGGCGAAGTCCGTGGTGGTGTGCCCGGTGAGCACCGGCCCCAGCCACGGTCCGAGCAGCGCGATGAGCACCACGACGAGAGTGAGCCCGGTGCCGATCTTGGCCTGCGGGAATCCCCACGCGGTCCGGAAGAGCCCGCCGGAACGGGCCGGCGGCGCGGCTTCGGTGACGGTCCCGGGGAGTTCGACGGCGGTCATCGGCCTGCCTCCGTGCGTAGTTTCGGGTCGGCGAGGATGCCGACGACGTCCGCGAGCAGGTTCACGACGATGTACACCGCGGCGATGAGCAGGGTGATCGCCTGGACGACGGCGACGTCCCGCTTGCCGACCGCGTCGATCAGCGCCTGGCCGATCCCGGGGTAGCGGAACAGGAACTCGACGACCACGACCCCGCCGGCGAGCCACGCCAGCTGCAGCGCGACGACCTGGGCGACCGGCCCGATCGCGTGCGGCAGCGCGTGCCGGACCAGCACGGTCCGTTCGCGCACGCCCTTGAGCCGGGCCATCTCGACGTACCCGCTGTCGAGGACCTCGTTCATCGTCGCCCGCATCATCCGGGTGATGTAGGGCGTCACGACCAGCACGAGGGTCAGCACCGGCAGCACGAGCTGGGCCGGCTCGTCCCACACCGCCTCGCCGGGCGCGGTGATCGTCACCGACGGAAAGATCTTGAACACCGTCGTCGAGAGCAGCACGACCAGCGCGACGCCGATGACGAACTCGGGCAGCGCGGCGATCACCAGGCTGATGCCGGAGACCACCTGGTCGGCGGCGCGGTCGCGGCGGATCGAGCTCCACGTGCCGAGGCCGAGCCCGAGCGGGGTGGCCAGCACCGCGGCGACGACCAGCAGCACGAGTGACGCCGAGATCCGGTCGCCCAGCAACGCCGTCACCGGGCCCTGGGTGGACGTCGACGTGCCGAGGTCGCCGGTGAACAGGCCACCGAGCCAGTCGAGGTAGCGCTGCCACACGGGCAGGTCGAGGTGCAGCTGGTGCTGCAGCGCGGCGACCCGCTCGGGGGTGGCCTGCTGGCCGAGGATGGCTCGCGCGGGATCGCCCGGCAGCAGCAGCGTCGCGACGAAGACCAGCAGGGACACCACCCAGAGCACGAGGACGCTGACGAGCAGCCGGCGCAGGATCAGCCGTGTCATCTCACGCCTCCTTCGTCGCGGGAGAGCCAGGCGTTGCGGAACTGGTACCCGCTCAGCGAGATCCCGGTGCGGTCCGGAACGAGCCCGGCGACGTACTTCTGGTGCGCGTCGACCTGGTTGACGAAGCCCCAGACGATCAGCCCGCCCCGCTCGTACTCGATCTCCTGCGCCTGTTTGAGCAGGCCCGCGCGTGCGGCCGGGTCCACTGTGGAACTCGCCCGGGTGACCAGGTCGACGAACTCCGGGTCCTGCCAGTGGGTCTCGTTGTACGGCGCCTTCGGCAGCGTGCCGGAGGCGACCTGGGGGAGGTAGTTGCGGGTGTACCAGAAGTCCTGCGCGAAGTCCCAGGACAGGTAGTTCTCGCCGTAGAAGGTCGTGGTGTCCAGCTTGCGGATCCGGACGGTGATGCCCGCCGCCTTGGCCTGCTGCTGGAACACCTGCGCCGCCTCCACCGCGCCCGCCTGGATCGGCGCGGTGACCAGTTCGACGTCCAAAGTGGAGTGCCCGGCCGCGGCGAGGAGCTGCCGCGCTTTCTCGACGTCTCGCTTGCGCTGAGGGAGCTCCTTTGCATAGGCCGGGTCGAAGGGCGCGTAGAGGTCGTTGCCGAGCCGGCCCTGTCCACTGAGGACCTGGTTGATCATCTGCTCCCGGTCGACGACCAGCCGCATGGCCTGGCGCACCCGGACGTCGTCGAACGGCGGGCGGTCGACCCGCATGGTGAACGGCAGCCAGGTGCCGGTCTCGGCGGCGAGCACCTCGATCCGCGGGTCGCTGCGCAGGACGTCCACCAGCGCCACCGGCACCTGGTCGATGGCGTCCACCTGGGACGAGAGCAGCGCGTTGATCCGGGCGTCGTCATCGGCGAAGTTGATCAGCACCAGCTCGTCGAGGTAGGGCTGCCCGGGCCGCCAGTAGTGCTCGTTGCGGGTGAACGTGCTCTGCTGCCCGGCCGTGAACGAGCCGGCCTTGAACGGGCCGGTCCCGATCGGGCGCTTGACGTCGAAGTCCGCCGGGACGATGCCGAGCGAGTACTGGCCGAGCAGGTCGTCGAACCCCGCGTTCGGCGAGTTCAGCCGGAACTCGACGGCCCGGTCGCCGCTCGGCGCCACCTCGGCCAGCATGGTCAGCCCGGCCGCGCCGCTCTTGGGGTCGTTCGGGTCCATGATCCGCTTGAAGGTCGCTACGACGTCGGCCGGCGTCACCGGGCGGCCGTCGTGGAACTTCACGCCGTCGCGCAGCACCGCTGTCCACGTCCGGGCGTCGGGGGACGACGTCAGCGACTGCGCCACCAGGAACTGGAGTTCGTAGTCGTGGTCGCGGTTCAGCAGCGGCTCGTACAGGTTGATCACCCGCGCGATGTCCGGGTTGGTCGCCGGGGTGTGCGGATCCAGGGTGTCGGACGCGCCGCCGCCGGTGACGCCGACCCGCAGCGTGCCCCCGGCGCGGGGCGGCCCGGTCGGCGCCGGCGCGGCGTACGTCGCCCCGCACCCGGCGGCCAGCAGCGCGACGCCGGTGAGGCCGAGGAACCTTCGTCGGGTGAATGGCCTACATCGCTCTTCCATGGTGGGGACTTCCGGTGGGAGCGGGTGTTCGGGTCAGGTGATGGCGCGCCCCGCGTAGTCCGGGACCGGTCCGAGGTGTACGCGCAGCCGCTCCGCGACGTCATCGGGAAGCGGCGAAGCTCTCGAGTCCGTGACGTGGATCGCCAGGATCTCCTCGGTGGCGACGAGGTCACCCGCGACCCGCATCTCGTGGCAGAGGCGGACCTTCTTCGCGCCGAGGCCGACCACCGACGTGGTGACGGCCAGCTCGGCGTCCGGCCCGACTTCGCGCAGGTACCGGACGTGGGCTTCGACGGTGTACAGCGAGGAACCGCTGCGCTCGGGGCCGAGGCCGACGGTGTCCATCAGGTGCGTTGTCGCGTCGCCGAAGACCAGGACGTAGTACGGCTCGGACAGGTGGCCGTTGTAGTCGATCCACTCCGGACGGACACGGTCGTGGTAGGACAGTTCAGCCATCGCGCGCCTCCTCGACGGCGCGCTGGACGGCGATGATCGCCCGGTCGCGTTCGGCGATCAGATCGGCGATGGTGCGTTCGCCGGCTTCGTCCGCACAGCCCTCGACGACCGCGTCACGCAGTTCCGGCGTCAGCTCGGGGGCTTCGAGGCGGGTCCACGGCGCCTTCAGCGACGGGCCGAAGTGGTCGAGCATGTGCGCCATGCCGCCCTCACCGCCGGCGAGGTGGAAGGTGAGCATGGGCCCTTGGACGGGCCAGCGAAGACCAGGCCCGGCGGTGATGGCCGTGTCGATCTGCTCGACGGTGGCTTCGCCGTGGTCCACCATGTGCAGGGCCTCGCGCCAGAGCGCCTCCTGCAGCCGGTTGGCGATGAAGCCCGGGACCTCGCGGTCCATGGTGATCACGGTCTTGCCGACCCGTCGGTAGAACTCCGCGGCCCGTTCGACCGCCCACGCTCCGGTGCGCTTTCCGCCGACGACCTCGACCAGCGGGATCAGGTAGGGCGGGTTGAACGGATGCCCGACGACCAGGCGTTCCGGCGTCACGGCGTCGGCCTGCATCTCCGTCATGCCGTAGCCGGACGTCGAGGACGCGATGACGATCCCGGCCGGGGTGGCCGCGTCGATCTCGGCGAGGAGCTTCTGCTTGAGCGGGAGGTCCTCGGGGGCGCTCTCCTGGACGAAGGTCGCTTCGGCGACCGCATCGGCGAGGGTGGCCACGACGCCCAGGTTGTCCCGGCTCGCGCCCTCGGCGAGGCCGAGCGAGGTCAGCGCGGGCCAAGCGGCGTCGACCAGCCGTCGCAGCTTCGCCTCGGCGTCCGGCGCCGGGTCCCAGGCGCGGACGTGGAAGCCCTGGGCGAGGAAGTGCGCGACCCAGCCACCGCCGATCACGCCGGCGCCGATGCACGCGACCGTCTCAGGCATGGACGCGCTCCTTCAGGCCGAGGATCTCGCGGGCGCGGGAAGCGCTTGCCACGGTGGCGCCGAGGTCCTGCACGATCCCGACGGCGCGCTCCACGAGCTGCCCGTTGGTCGCCTTCACACCCTTCGCCAGGTAGAGGTTGTCCTCGAGCCCGACCCGGACGTGCCCGCCGAGCAGCACCGACTGCGCGACCCACGGCATCTGGTCCCGCCCGATGGCGAACGACGCCCACTGCGCGCCGTCGGGGAGCAGCCGCACCATGGCCTGCAGCAGCCCGGGGTCGACGGGCGCGCCGTAGGGGATGCCCATGCAGAGCTGGAAGAGCGGGGGAGCGTCGATCAAGCCTTCTTCGACCATTTTGGACGCGAACCAGAGGTGCCCGGTGTCGAAGATCTCCAGCTCCGGCTTGACACCGAGTTCCTGGATCCGCTTGGCGCCGGCGCGCAGCATGTCCGGTGTGGACACGTAGAGCTGGCTGCCCTCACCGAAGTTGAGGGAACCGCAGTCGAGCGTGCAGATGTCCGGCAGCAGCTCTTCGACGTGCGGCAGCCGGTCCATCGCGTTCACGAGGTCGGTGCCGTCGACCGGCTTGAGCGGGTCCTCCTGGTCGATCACCAGGTCGCCGCCCATGCCGGCGGTCAGGTTGACCACGACGTCCACACCGGACTCTTTCACCAGGCGCACGACTTCGCGGTAGAGCGGGACGTCCCGCGACGGTGACCCGGTCTCGGGATCCCGGACGTGGATGTGCACGACGGCCGCCCCGGCGTTCGCGGCTTCGACGGCACTCGCGGCGATCTGCGCGGGCGTGACGGGCACGTGCGGGCTCCGGCCGACGGTGTCCCCGGCCCCGGTGAGGGCACAGGTGACGATGACCTCGTGGTTCATCAGTCCCCTTTCACGATGGACCTCTCGATGAAGTCGTGCAGGTGTTCTCGCATGCTCTCGGCCGTGCTGCCCGGGCGGCCGGTCAGCACCTGGATGCCGAGGCCGTCGATCAGCGCGGTGAGCCGGGTGGTCGCGGCGTCCGGGTCGGCCACCGAGAACACGCCCTGCTCGCGGCCGGAGCGGATGGTCATGGCGATCGTGCGTTCCCATCGGCCGATCGAGTCGTGGTACAGCGATCGGAACGACGGGTCGAGCGCAACCTCGTTCCACACCTGCAGCCACACCGACCACTCGGCACGCAGGACGCCGTCGGTCGGCAGCTGCAGCTCGACCAGCCGGTGCAGCCGTTCGTGCGCGTCCTCGATGGAGTGCAGTTCCGCGACTTGCCGGTCGAAGGCGAGCTTCACGTTGCGCCGCAACGCTTCGTTGAGCACCTCGGTCTTGCTCGGGAAGTGGTAGTGGATGGTGGCGGTGCTCGTCCCGCACGCCTGGGCGATGTCGGCGATGCGCACCTTGTGGTAACCGCGTTCGGCGATCAGTGCCCAGGCCGTCTCGAGGATGCGACGGCGCGGCTCGGACTGGGCGAGGTGGTCGGGATCGTCGCTCACCGGGCGGGCGGCGGGTGCGGGCACCGCTGTGACGGTGACCGCGTCGTCGCTGCCGTTGAGCAGCCAGTTGACCGTGACGCCGCAGTGCTCGGCGACGCGGACCAGTTCGTGCGGCGAGAACCGGCGGGTGCCGTTCAGCGCCTTGGACAGCTTCGTCTCGTCGAGCCCGATCGCGGCCGCAAACTCCCGCTGGGCCCCCGGCACGGCCTTGACCAGGCCGCGGACCCGGTCCCGCAGCTCGGCGCTTTCGTCCATGCCAGGAGACGGTAACCCCACGTTGCGATAATCGCAATATCCGAGTGGAGAACGTTGTGGTTGAGGGGAGTTGCGAAGCCGGATTGACTGATGAGTCAGTCGGCCGGCGTCGCCGGGCGCCTCGGCGCATGCCCGGCTGTCGGGCGTCGCGGTACCTCGATCGGAAGCACAAGACGGTCCTGCGGCATGCACCTTATGGCCAGGAAAGGAAAAATAAACGTCACGACCGGGTGATGGCGTCCCCCGCTTTTCTTGCCGGAAAGAACGGGTTATTCCACCGAAAGTGGTTTGGCGCATCGATAGGGGTTTTCGGATTGCCGGTGACCTCGACCTTGGCGACAATCGGGGCATGGAGAACACGGTTTCCGAACCCGAGGCAGCGCCGGAGTCCGACGTCCGGTTCCCGATCGTTCTACGAGGGTACGACCGCCGGCAGGTGGACGAATACGTGCGGGTCGCGGAGAAGCGGGTGGATCGGCACGAGAAGGCGCGACGGGTCGCGGAGCGCAGGTTGGCCAAGGCGCAAGTGCCGGCCCCCCGGACGCCCGAACCGGACGATGTCGCCGGGCTGGGCAAGCGGATCGACAAGATCCTCCAGGTCGCGAAATCGGAGGCCGCGGAGATCAAGGAGCAGGCTCGTAAGGAGCGTGAGGCGCTGCTGGCGGCCGCGGAAAAGACCGTCGCCGAGGCGGAAAGCGCCGCCGCGGAAACCGACCGCACGGCGCAGCGGGACGCTCGGCTCGTCATCTCCCGCGCGGAGGAGGAAGCCGCCGCCATCCGGGCCACGCACCGGGCGGTGCTGGACCAGCTGGGCCGGATCGTCGACACCGTCGAGGAGCTGCGCGAGCGGTTCGGCGGCGAGGCCGACGCCGGCGGGGACAGCCCGGCCGAGCCGGCGACCGCGGACTCCGTGCCGTCTCCGGCCTGACCGCCACACGGTCACGACGCGCCCTCGCGGCGAGGGCCACTAGGGTCACTGCGGCCACGCCCGTCGAACCGCCCTGCCGCGGCAGGCAACTGGTGGGGCACCGCTGATGGCCGGCTCGGCGCCGGTGGGTGTGCGACCTTGCCTGCACTCGGCCTCGAAGGATGCTCACATCCGTTCTTCGGCGCTCGTCCCGACGGTAGCGGCCGGTGGCGGCGGCGAAGCCTCGGCGACCGAGGCCACCTCCGTCTGTCCGAGCAGTTCCGCTGCGGCCTGGGCCTCGGCTTCCGACAGCGCCGCGGCGCACCGTCCCCGTTCCGGCAACCGGGTCAACCCTCGGGCTGACCGGCCCACCGAAAATCTATGGCGGCCGGGGTAGACATTCAACGGCGGCTGTGTGTAGTGTTCTCCTCGTACCGAGAGAGACAACGTCAAGCAGGCGCGGGAGAGGACGTAACTACCCGCGAGGTGAGACAAGACGGTCAGGCAGCACGGAGCCGATCAAGGGAACAAGGTTTCGGCTGGTGACCGGGAGCAGTACTCCAGGACCGGGTCGTGAAGAAGGTTCGACCGAGCAGTACCGGTCCCGGATCAGCAGTTACGGCAGTTGCAGTATCGCTAGGTGAAGATCAGCAGTACCGGTAGTTGTTGTGTGCAAGTGCAGTTGCAGGACATGTCAGGTGGCCGGGGCCGATCAGTGAACGGGGCTCCGGGCAGTGACCAGCGGCGTCAGCGTGCTGGGACCGATCAGTGGAAGGGTTCCGGCAGTGACGTGCGCAGCGAACGAAGTAGAAGTCGCAGTAACCGGTAAGTGGAAAACACAGGAAAGAAGGGAACGGGAACATCATTGGATCGCCCGCAGCGGCCAGGTAGCGCCGCGCGGGTGCCGCAGTCCCATCGAGTTCGGAGGTGGTGCTCGGTCACGAGTAAGCGATCCCCGTGGAATCCGGTTTTCGGCCGGACGCGGGTGCAGGACGCCGGCGGTCGCGCCGGTTGACAATGGTGAAAATCCCTACCCTTGAGGACCCCGGGCGCCGCAGTGGCGCCCGGGGTCCTCTGCGACGTGGAGGTGGAATGATCCCTGACCAACAAGGCCCGGCCACGCCCCGTGCGGCCGACAAGTTCGACGACGAGCAATACCCCGCCTACACGATGGGCCGGGCCGCCGACATGCTCGGCACCACCCAAGGCTTCCTTCGGAGCCTCGACGAGGCCGGCCTGATCACCCCGCAACGCTCCGCCGGCGGGCACCGCCGCTACTCCCGGCACCAGCTGCGCCTGGCTGCCCGGGTGCGGGAACTGGTCGACCACGGCACCGCCATCGACGCCGCCTGCCGCATCATCACCCTCGAAGACCAGCTCCACGAAGCTCAGCGCCGCACCACCGAACTCCCCGCCGGCGACTGAACCTCCGAATCGGCACGCGGCCCCGGCGCCGCGTGCCGATGTGCGGCCAAGCCACGCCCCTTTGCGGCCATGGTCGTTCGGCGTCCTCGCCGACGAGCGGACGGTCCGGACACGGGGACTCGCGTGCGGGAAACCGGCCCGAGGTCGGTGCCCCGGCGGCCTCCTGGTGGCCTTGGTCCCGGGTTTTGGTGACCAACGGCCGACGCGGGCGACGGCCACTGCGGGGCATGCTGAGGTGGTACCCGCCCTTGACGTCCGGAGTCCGCGATGAGCCGACCGCACGCGACGATGTTCGAGCAGGCCCTCGCCTCGGCCGTCCGCGCACCGTCTCCGCACAACACCCAGCCCTGGCGGTTCGTCCTCGACGGCGAAACACTCGAAGTGTGGCTGGACCGTGAACGTGTGCTCGGGGTGGCGGACCCGCTCGCCCGGGAAGCCCGGCTGTCCTGTGGCGCGGCCGCGTTCAACGTGGTCGCCCGCTTGCGGTCGGAAGGGATCGCGACGGTCGTCCGGACGATCCCGGACCCGGGCGAGCCCGACCTGCTCGCCGTGATCCGGCTCGAGGGGAACGCGAAGATCACGCAGGCCGACCGCGAGCTGGCCGAAGCCGTGTTCCGGCGGCACACCAACCGCAGGCCGTTTCTCGATCGGCTGGTGCCGCCCGTCGCCCGGGTGGCCCTCAAGTCGGCCGCGCTCGAGGAAGGCGGGCAGGTGGAGTACCTCGATGCGTCCGGGCGCTTCTCCACGGTGACGACGCTGGTGCGTCGCGCCGAGGCGCTGCAGGAGAACGATCCCGCGTTCCAAGCCGAGACCGCGTCTTGGATGCGGCACGATACCGAGGCACTGGACGGCGTGCCGACCATCGCGACCGGGCCGCCGCCGTACGGGGCCAGGGCGGTGTCGTTGCGTGCCTCGCACGCCAATTCGGAGCTGCCACCGCGCGAGTTCGAGCAGGACCCGCTGCTGGCCGCCGTCCTGACCCGGGACCGCGGGCCGCACGCCGAGGTCCGGGCCGGGATGGCCATGCAGCACGTGCTGCTCACCGCGACCGCAGCGGGTTTGGCGACCTCGTTCCTGTCGCAGCCCTTCGAGACGCCGCAGACCCGGGACGCGCTCGACCGGATCTTCGCCGGCCTCGGGCAGGCCCACACGCTGCTGCGCATCGGCTACGGCCAGCCGACGGCGACGACGGCGCGACGCCCCGTCGCCGACGTGCTGACCTTCGCCGTCACCCCGGATGTCCCCGCGCGGTGACGGCGAAGGTCCGGCACTTCACTCCGCGGCCGGGGCCTCGGGACGGACCACGAGCACCGGGCAGCCGGCGTGCTGCACGAGTGCCTGGCTGGCCGATCCGAGCAGCATCCCGGTGAACCCGCCGCGCCCGCGGCTGCCCACGACGACCAGCTGGGCCTGCTCCGCGGCTTCGAGCAAGGCGTGCCGGGGGCGGTCGCGGCGCAGAACCCGGCGGACTTCGACGTCCGGGTACTTCTCCTGCCAGCCCGCCAGGCGCTGCGCGAGCAGCCGCTCCTCGTCGTCCGCCACCGATGCCCACTGCGGCACGATCCGCCCGGTGCCGGAGAAGTCTTCGCAGGCGACGTCGCTCCAGGCGTGCACCGCGACGAGGGGCGCACCGCGCGACGACGCCTCTTCGAACGCCGCGGCGATCGCCGGTTCACTCGTCGGGCTGCCGTCGACCCCGACCACGACCGAGCCCGATTCCGGGACGCGCGCCGTGCCATGGCGGCCCCGGATGACTGCCACCGGCGAGTGCGCGTGGCTCACGAGGGTGGCCGCGGTCGTGCCGAGGAGCATCCCGGTGAAGCCGCCCGAGCCGGACGCGCCGACGACGACCATCCGGGCCTGCCGCGAGAGCCCGATGAGCAGCGGCGCCGGGGACTCGACCGGCGTCTTCACCGTGATCACCAGGGCCGCGTCGACCGACGCGGCCACCTTCCGGGCGACGGCGACGACCCGCTCGCCGTCCTGGCGCACCGCGTCGAACAGCACATCGGCGCCCGCCATGCCGCCGCCGTAGCCGAGCGCGGCGATCTGCAGCCCGTGCACGATCTCGAGTTCGAAGTGACGAGAGGAAGCCAGCTGGGCGGCCCACGACACCGCCGTCGTCGACGCGGCCGAGCCATCGACCCCCACCACGACCGTCCGGTTCCTGCCCTTCATCGCGTCTCCTCGCTTCCCGCGTCCTGCGACCGGACCACCGCGACCGGACACGGCGAATGCACGATCAGTGCCTGGCTGGTCGAGCCGAGCAGCATCCCGGTGAAGCCACCGCGGCCCCGGCAGCCGACCACGATCAGCTGCGCGTGCTCCGCGCGCTCGAGCAACGTCCGGACCGGGCGCCCACGGGTCACGTCGAGGTCGATCGTCAGGTCCGGGAACTTGTCCCGCCACGGGCTCACCTGGTCGGCGAGCCTGGCGCGTTCGGCCCGTTCGATTTCGACGGCGTCGTCCTGGAACGGACGGGGCCGGAGCACTCCGTCGGCGACGATTTCGCTCCAGGTGTGCACCACGGTCAGGCCGGCTCTTCGCAGCCGCGCCTCTTCACACGCGAACGCCAGGGCGCCGTCACTGTCGGACGATCCGTCCGCGCCGACGAGCACGGGGCCCGCGACCGGCGGCGGATCCTGGGGTCGCCGGCCGCGCACCACCACGACCGGGCAGCGCGCGTGGGCGACCACGGAAACGGCCGTGGAGCCGACGAGCATCCCGGTGAAGCCGCCGAGCCCACGGGACCCGAGTACCACCAGGCCGGCGTGCTGTGACTCCTGGATGAGGGCGGTGACCGGGTTCCACTCCCGCGCGGCGGTTCCGATTTCGAGCCCGGGTGATTCCGCCAGCACCGCTGTCCGCGCCTCGGCCAGCCAACCTTCGGCACGTTCGGCCAGCCCGGCACGCACCTGTTCGTGGGTCCCGGCCGCGATCGGAGCGCGCACCTGCGGCACCGCGTACACGTGCACCAGCCGCAGCGGACGTCCGCGCCGGAGCGCCTCGGCACCGGCCCAGACCGCCGCGCGCACCGCCGACGACGAGCCGTCGACCCCGGCGACGACGGCGCCGGGCGTCGCCCGAGTCGCCTCCGGATGCCCGTGCGGCGTGGTCACGACGTGCTCCCGGCGACGGCCGCGGCGGCCAGCGTCGCGCCGATTCCGTAACCCCAGGCCCGGATCGACGGCCAGTCACGGAAGTCGCCGTCCTCGACGTGCAGCGCCGTCACCACGAGGCGTTCCGGGAGGCGCAGGCCCTGGCGGTCGATCCGGCCGCCGAACACCCGGTGCTCCCGTGCCCCCAGCCGCCGGACGAGGTCGTCGATCGCAGCCTGGTCTTCGGGCTCGGGCTTCTCGCTCACCGGGCCGCTGGAGAACAGCCAGAGGGGAAGACCTCGCAGCTCGTCCGAGAAGGACTCCGCGAACTTCCGCGCCGGTTCGAGCCACCGCCCCAGGTAGCGGGCGCTGCCGAGGACCACCGCGTCGAAGCCGTCGAGCGAGGCGATGAGCCCGACGTCGCGCACCTCGACGTCGGGCGCCACTCCGGCGTCGGTCAGCGCGGAGCCGAGCGACGAGGCGAGGTGTTCGGCGATTTCCCGGGTGGCGCCGTGCCGGGTGGCCACCGCGACGAGGATTCTCATGGTCTCAGCCTCACCCGGCGGCGGCTCCGGCAGCAGAGGCCGACGACCTCGCCGGACCGCCGAAGGTCACCGCGGCGGGTCAATGGACGACGGCGACCGGGCAGGTGGCGTGCGCGAGCAGGTCGTTGCCCGTCGACCCCAGCACCGCGCCGGCGACCGGGCCGCGACCGCGGCTGCCGACGACGATCAGCTGCACGTCGGGCGCGACCGCCATGAGCACGCGCGACGGCTCGCGGTCTTTGACGACCCGCGTCGTGATCGCCAGGTCCGGGTGCTTCCGCGTCCAGCCGGCGACCAGTTCGTCGAGCTCGCGGCGATCTTCTGCCTGCTGGTCGGCGAAGGCGGGTTCGATGCTCGGGACCCGTCGGCGGCCGGCGTGCACCACGACCAGCGGTACCTCGCGCGTGACCGCCGCGTCGACCGCGAAGTGCAGCGCTTCCTCGCTCGACGGCGAGGAGTCCACGCCGACCACGACGGGGCCCCTGGGGTCGGCGTGGCCGCGAAAGACGACTACCGGGCACTTCGCGGCCGCGACGACCCTGAGGGCGACCGAACCGACCAGGGCACCTCGCAAGCCGCCGAGGCCGTGCGAACCGAGGACGATCAAGGACGCGGTCACGGACTCGGCGAGCAGCAGGTCGACCGCGAGCCCGAGCCGCACGTCGATTTCGACTTCGAGGCCCGGTGCCGCGGTGCGGGCGATCTTCTCCGCGTGGCGCGTCCGGCGGGTCACGTGCTCGGGCTAGAGCTCGGAATCGTCGCCCGGATCGACCACGCAGGCGTGCACCAACCGCAGGTTCGTGCCGCGCCGGGCCGCTTCGTGCGCCGCCCAGCGGACCGCGCGCAGCGACTCCTCCGAGGTGTCCACCCCGACGATCACCGCGGCCTTCTTCTCGGCCATCGCCGCCTCCTGCCGTCCGGTGCCGCCCGGACGGCGGCCCTGCCAGCATGTCCTCCGGCGCGTCCCCGCGTCAGAGCACGAAGACCCTTCGCCGGGGGACCAAATCCGGGAGGAACCTGTCACGGTCACGCTGTGACCGGGTCCCGGCGCCCCCGGCAGGGATACACTGATCGTGCCTCGGACCCCGGCGCTGCTTGTCCTCTCGGCGTGCCGCACAAGACGGTTCGCCGATCCGAATCCCGTTCGCGAACCCCGAGGCGCCGATGACCACCCGCACCACCTCGGCGCCCGCGCGACCGGCCGCCCCCGACCTCGACATCGCCCACGCCGCGGCGCTGCCCGGTGCGGCCGTCCTGGCCGCGCTGGGCGTTACGTCCGACGGGCTGACCGCCCGCGACGTCGCCGAGCGGTCGGCGCGGTACGGGCCGAACGCGGTGTCGTCGCACCGGGCGCGGCTGGTTCCGGTGCTGTGGCACCAGCTGCGCTCGCCGTTGCTGGTGCTGCTGATGGTCGCCGCCGTCGCGTCCTACTTCGTCGGCGAGCGCAGCGACGCGGTGATCATCGGGGTGATCGTCGCGGTCTCGGTCGGGCTGGGGTTCGTCAACGAGTACCGCGCGGAAAAGGCCGCGGAAGCCCTGCACACGCAGATCCGGCACGAGACGGTGGTGCGCCGGGACGGTCACGCCGTGCGGGTCGACGTGACGGCGCTGGTGCCCGGGGACGTCGTCGAGCTGAAGCTGGGCGACGTCGTCCCGGCCGACGTCCGGCTGCTGTCGGTCACCGGGCTGGAATGCGACGAGTCGGTGCTGACCGGGGAGTCGTTGCCGCTGGACAAGAGCACGGCGGTGGTCCGGGCGGGCACGGCGATGGCCGAGTTGTCCGGGTGCGCGCTGATGGGGACTGTCGTGCACGCGGGCAGCGCCACCGGTGTCGTGGTGTCGACCGGCGCCCGCACCGGGTTCGGCGCGATCGCCGCCGGCCTGGGCACCCACCAGCTCGACACCGAGTTCCAGGTGGGGCTGCGGAAGTTCTCGATGCTGCTGGTCTACGTCGCCGGCGCGCTGACGACGTCGATCTTCGCGATCAACGTGGTGCTGCACAAGCCGATCCTCGACGCGCTGCTGTTCTCGCTCGCGATCGCGGTCGGCATCACCCCGCAGCTGCTGCCCGCGGTCGTGTCGACCAGTCTCGCGGCCGGGTCGCGCCGGATGAGCCGGCGCAAGGTGCTCGTCAAGCGGCTGGTGTGCATCGAGGACCTGGGCAACGTCGACGTGCTGTTCACCGACAAGACCGGCACCCTCACCCTCGGCCGCGTCGACTACATGCGGGCCGTCCCGGCGGCCGGCGGGGATCCGGGCGAAGTGCTGCGCTGGGGCCTGCTCTGCACCGAAAACCCCGGCTCCGTCGGCGGCAACCCGCTGGACCAGGCGCTGTGGGCATCGCCGGCGTCGGTGACCCAGCGGTCCGCGCTCGCCGGTTACACCACGCTGGCCGTGCTGCCCTTCGACCACGAACGGCGCATGGTCTCCGTCGTCGCCGGTGATCCGGCAGGCCACACGGTCCTGGTGACCAAAGGCGCTCCGGAGACGGTGCTGGACCGCTGCACCGGAATCCCGCCTGACGCGCGGCAGGCCCTGGACGCCGAGTTCGCGGCGGGCAACCGGGTCGTCGCCGTGGCCATGCGGCCCTTCCCCGGCGGGCAGCCGCTCACACCCGCGGACGAACAGGGCCTGACGCTGCTCGGGTTCCTGGTGTTCCTCGACCCGCCCAAGCACGACGCCGCGCGGTCCCTGCGGCGGCTGGGCGACCTGGGCATCGCGGTCAAGGTCGTCACCGGCGACAACTCCGCGGTCGCGGCGAAGGTGTGCCACGACCTCGGACTCGGCGACGGTGCCGCGCTGACGGGGGCCGACCTCGACGGCCTCGACGACACTCAGCTCGCCGAAGCGATCACGCGGACCACGGTGTTCGCCCGGGTGAGCCCGGAACAGAAGGCCCGCATCGTGCGTGTCCAGCGCATCGGTGGCGGCGGGGTGGCGTTCCTCGGCGACGGCGTCAACGACGCGCTCGCCCTGCACGCGGCCGACGTCGGCATCTCGGTGGACTCGGCCACCGACGTCGCCAAGGACGCCGCCGACGTGATCCTGCTGGAGAAGGACCTCGACGTGCTCGCCGACGGCGTCACCGAAGGGCGGCGGATCTTCGCCAACACCATCAAGTACGTGCTGATGGGCACGTCCAGCAACTTCGGCAACATGTTCTCCGCCGCGGGTGCGTCGCTGTTCCTGACGTTCCTGCCGATGCTGCCTTCGCAGATCCTGCTCAACAACCTGCTCTACGACACCAGCCAGCTCGCGATCCCCACCGACACCGTCGACGAGGAGCAGCTCCGCCGTCCGTCCCATTGGGACATCGGCTTCATCCGCCGGTTCATGGTGTTCTTCGGTCCGCTCAGCTCGGTGTTCGACTTCGTCACCTTCGGCGTCATGCTGTGGGTGTTCCACTCGGGCCCCGACCAGTTCCGCTCGGGCTGGTTCGTCGAGTCCCTGGCCACGCAGACGCTGGTGATCTTCGCCATCCGCACCCGGCGGATCCCGTTCTTCCGCAGCCATCCCAGCCTGCCGCTGACCCTGGGAGCCCTCGGCGTCGTGACCGTCGGCGCACTGCTGCCCGCGACACCGCTCGCGTCGGCACTGGGGTTTTCGCCGTTGCCGGGCGGGTTCTTCGCGGCGCTGGCCGGGATGGTGCTGGGCTACCTCGTCCTGATCGAAGCGGGCAAGCGCGTCTTCTACCGGCTCGTGCGGACGACCACCGCCGCGCCACAGCCCGCTCCTCGTCGTCACCTGCGCCGCCGGGCCGCCTACTTCAGCACCGCGGAGCCGACCGGTCACGCCGGAACACCTTGACCGCAAGGACTTCGCTGACGGACGAGACGCGGAACGCCGGCGTGCTCGTGGCGATCAAGGTCGTGCACACGGCGGCCTGGCTGGTCATCGAGTCGTGCTTCTCGTACGCCCTGTACTCGGGGCTGACCGGACGATCGGACCGCCGTGCCGCACTGGCCGGGGGAGTGGTCGCCGCCGAGTGCGTCGTCTTCGCGGCGAACGGATTCCGCTGTCCGTTGACGGTGGTCGCCGAATCGCTCGGCGCCGAGCGCGGCTCGGTCACCGACATCTTCCTGCCGCGGTGGTTCGCCCGGAACCTGCCCGCGATCCACGTACCGCTGCTGGTCCTGGCCGTCGGCCTGCACACGCGGAACCTGCTCCGCGGGGCCGCGGTCAGCCGGCGGGGTGCGGCGGACCCTCGCCCTGCCAGACGAAGTCCATCCGGTTCCTGACCCCCACCACGCCGGGAACAGCGAGGGCGAGCCGTTCCGCGGTGGCCACGTCGGCTTCGTACTCGAGCCGGCCGGTCAGCAGGACCACGCCGTGCTCGACGCTCGCGAGCACGGTGTTCTTGTCGGCGTGCAGCGCGTCCTCGAACACGGTGTGGTCGACGTCGGCCCGCAGGTCTTCGTCCGTGCGGAGGAAAGTGCGCAGGAGGTCCCGCCGCGCGACGACGCCCACCAGGTGCGCACCGTCGAGCACGAACAGCCTTCGAACACCGCTCGTGGTGAGCAGCCGCGCGACCTCCGGCAGAGTGGCACCCGGTGTGGTGGTCCGCGGCGCCGCGGACATCAGCGTGGCCGCGGTCTGCGCGGCCGCCTTCCGCCAGTCCTCCCGCGTCAGGTGGCCGGCGAAGTGCGGACAGCCCGCGCCGAGGGCGTCGTCCTGGTGAGCTTGGCGGCACAGCAGGTCCGCTTCGGTCACGACGCCGAGCAAGCCGCCCTCCGGGCTCACGACCGGGACCGCGCCGACGCGGTCGGTGACGATCATGCCGACCAGGTCCTTGAACGACGTGGCCGGCGTCGCGGTGATCACTTCCCGGGTCATTACGTGGTCGACGGTCGTGCTGGTTCGCATGGCGTTCCTCCTGTGGTGTCCATTGTGGACTAAATGGCGGTGCTCAGCGAAGCCAGGTGTTGCGCCGGACGAGTTCCAGCTTCGCCCAGCGGCGGCCCAGGCCCCAGGTGTCGCCGGCCGCGAAGGCGGCCAGGACGACGATCGCGACGAGGTACACGAGGTGGTAGTCGAGCAAGGGGTTGGTCGAGGAGGTGGCCGTGCCGTCCGAGGCCGTGCGGGCGAGCGGCCATTCGGCGATCCACATCAGGGCGAGCAGGACCGTGGCCGCGACGGCGGCCGGGCGCAGGCCCACCCCGAGCAGCAGCGCGAGCCCGATGCCGAGCAGGGCCAGCATGAACAGCCCGTCGGCCCAGCCGGTGCCCGCCCAGTCCCGGAGCATCGACTGCAGCGGGCCGACCTGCACGTGGCCCAGGAATCCCTTGGTCGGTGACCCGCCGCCGATCCAGGCCTGCGCGGAGCTCGTGGCGTAGCCCAACCCGAACGTCTTGTCGAAGAACGCCCACAGGAACGTCAAGCCCAGGACGATGCGCAGGACGGCCAGCGCCGGGCGGCGACCCGGTTCGGCCGCCGCGCCCGCCGGCCGGCCGGAGAGGAACGATTCCTGCATGGACTGACCGCGGTCCCGGATGGACATGAGGGGCTCCTTTGGTGTCACCCGGAGTATCAGCCCTCGTGGCGGCCCGGCGCTGGTGCCGAAGTCCCCTTTTCGAAAGGTCTTCGGGAACCGGACCCGCGGCGCCGGGGACGCCAGAGGAACTTGTCGAGCTCGGCGACCAGGAACGTCGTGGCGGCGAGGCCGAGCACCAGCAGCCAGCTCCCGACGGTCAGCGGCGCGGTGTGGAACAGCTCGTTCATCACCGGGAGGTAGAGGATCGACACCTGCAGCACGACCATCACGGCGACCCCTCCGAGCACCCAGGGGTTCCACCCCGTCGGCCGGAACCGGTCGAGGGACCGGCAGCTGAACAGGTAGGCGATCTGCGCGAAGACGAACACGGTGACCGTGATCGAGCGTGCTTCCGTGACGGCCGCCCCGGCGCGCAACTGCCAGGTGAACACCGCGAACGAACCCGCGACGAGGATGACCGACACGAGCGTGATCCGCCGGAGCAGGTCGGCGGTCATCAGCGCCTGGCCCGGTGGGCGGGGGCGGCGGGCCATGATGCCCGTTTCCTTCGGTTCGAACGCCAGCGCGAGGCCGAGGAAGACCGCGGTGGTCATGTTGATCCACAGCACCTGGACCGGCAACATCGGCAGCTGCGCGCCGAGCACGATCGCGACCAGGATGACCAGTCCCTCGGCGATGTTGGTCGGCAGCGTCCAGGCCATGAACTTGCGGATGTTGTCGAACACCGCGCGGCCTTCTTCGACGGCGGCCTCGATGGTCGCGAAGTCGTCGTTGGCCAGGACCATGTCGGCGGCTTCCTTGGCGACTTCGGTCCCGCTGCGGCCCATCGCGACGCCGATGTCGGCCTTGCGCAGGGCGGGTGCGTCGTTCACGCCGTCACCGGTCATCGCGACCACGTTGCCGCGCTGCTGCAGGAGGGTGACCAGCCGCAGTTTCTGCTCCGGGGAGACGCGGGCGAACACGTCCACGCCGGCGAGGGTGTCGTCCGGGGTGGCGGCGATTTCGGCACCGGTGAGGACCACCGGTTCCCCGTCGGCCAGCGCGAAGTTCCGGGCGATCGCCCGGGCGGTTTCGCCGTGGTCGCCGGTGATCATCTTGACCGCGATCCCGGCTCGCCGGCACGCCGCCACGGCGGCCACCGCGGCCGGACGGGGTGGGTCGTGCATGGCCTGGAAGCCGACGAGGGTCAGCCCGTCCGGAGGCGTGCCCGCCGGAAAGGCGGTTTCGCCCGCCGGGGTGAACGTCGCGAAAGCCAGTACCCGCAGTCCGCGGCGGGCGAGGGCTTCCGCGGTCTCCCGTTGCCCCTCCGCGAGCGGCTCGGCGGTGCCGTCCTCGCAAAGCTGGTCGTGGCACCGGGCGAGCACCTTTTCGGGAGCTCCCTTCAGGTATCCGGTCAGCCGGCCGTCCGCGCTTCGGTGCACCGTGGCCATCAGGTTCCGCCCGGACTCGAAGGGCAGCACGTCGACGCGCGGCCGGGCCGACCGTTCCGCGCCGGCGTCCAGCCCGGCTTCCCGTGCCGCGGTGAGGAGGGCGGTTTCGGTCGGATCGCCGGTCGCCGCGGTCGTGCCGTCGGCGGGTTGCGCCTCGTTGCAGAGGACCCCGGTGAGCAGGCACTCCCGCAGGGCCGGCGGGAGCGGGCCGCCGCCGGTCCACTCGTGGGTGCGGCCGCCGGCGACCACGGTGGTCACCGTCATCCGGTTGGTGGTGAGGGTGCCGGTCTTGTCGGTGCAGACGACCGTGGTGCTGCCGAGGGTCTCCACCGACGGCAGCCGCCGGACGATCGCGCCGCGCCGGGCCATCCGGACGACGCCGATCGCCAGGACGATCGACACCGCGGCCGGCAGGCCTTCGGGGATCGCCCCGACCGCCATCGTCACCGCCGCGGTGAACATCTCTCCGGCCCGGTAGCCCCGCAGCAGGCCGATGCCGAACAGGACGACCGCCAGCGCCACGATGCCGACCGAGAGCCGGCGGCTGAACCCGGCGAGCTTGCGGGTCAACGGCGTGGTCGGCACCCCGGTGGCGGTCATGAGCTGGTTGATCAGCCCCAGTTCGGTGCCGGCGCCGATCGCTACGACGACGGCGGTGCCCTCGCCCCGCGTCACCACGGTGCCCGCGTGCGCGATGTTCCGCCGATCGGCGAGCGCGGTGGCCCGGGGGAGTGCGCCCGGCACCTTCGTGACGGGTGCGGCCTCACCGGTGAGCGCGGATTCGTCGATCTGCAGTGTGTGCGCCGAGAGCAGGAGCGCGTCCGCCGCGACCTTGTCCCCGGCGCGGAGAAGCACGAGATCCCCGGTGGCCAGTTTCTCGGCTGACAGCCGGATCGGTGCACCGTCGCGCACCACCCGGACCTCGGTGGTCACCATGCCGGCCAGCGCGGCGAGCGCGTGTTCGGCCCGCGACTCCTGGAGCAGCCCGACGACCGCGTTGAGCAGCACCACGGCGAAGATGACGCTCGAGTCGACCAGCTGGCCGAGGCTGAGGGTCACGGCGGCCGAGGCGAGCAGGACGTAGACGAGCGGATCCTTGAACTGGCGGAAGAACCGGCCGAGTGCGCTGGTGGGACGGCCGGTCGGGAGCACGTTCAGTCCGTTGTGGACGTTCCGGGCGGTGGCCTCGGCTTCGGTGAGCCCAGCTTGCTCGTCGGTCCCGAGCAGGGTGATCGTTTCGGCCGCGTCGAGCGCGTGCGCCGGTGCGCGGACGGCGGTGCCGACGCGCTCAGCCGGCCGGGCCGGTGCCGGCACTCGCATGATCGGTTCCCTTCGACGGCTCTGGCGGACCTTTCGTCCCGATCGTCCCGGTGATCGTGGTGCCGGGCACAGGGCCGAACTGCTCCACGTCCGAGGTCGGACGGCCTCAAGCTCGTCGACGGCGATGGCCGGGCGCGTAGGGTGCGAGGTGAGTGCCCCGGACCCGGCGCGACGACCAGCCGATCGAGGAGCACCCATGGCACCCGTCGATCTCGCGGGAATCGCCGAGCCGCATCGCAGCGCGGTGACCGCCGGCATCGAGAGCGCGGCGGAAGCCGGTGCCCGATGCGGGTCCTGACGGTGAACCCCGGCTCGTCGAGCGTCAAGCTGTCGGTCGTCGACGACGGCCGGGAGGTCGACCGGGCCACCGTCGGCGCCGCGTCCGCCGCCCAGACCCGGCAGCCGCTGGCCGACCTGGTGGTCCGGCGGCAGCCGATCGACGCGGCCGGGGTGCGGTTCGTGCACGGCGGCCCGAGCACCCACCCGGTCCCGCTGGACCAGGCGGAAACCGCGCGGCTGACCGCCTTGGCCCCGCTGGCGCCACTGCACCAGCCGCTGTCGCTGGAACTGGCCGCGGTGGTCGCGGAGATCGTGCCGGGGCCGGTGTACGCGTGTTTCGACACTGCTTTCCACGCGCTGATGCCGGAAGCCGCAGCCCGCTACGCGTTGCCGAAGAGCTGGGTTCGCGAGCACGCACTGCGGCGCTACGGCTTCCACGGTCTCTCTTGCGCGTCCGCCCTGCGCCGCACGGCCGAGCTGCTCGACCGGGACCACACCGAGCTGCAGCTGGTCTGCTGCCACATCGGGGCCGGCGTTTCGGTGACCGCCGTCCGCGACGGCCACGGCGTGGACACGTCGATGGGCTTCACCCCGCTGGAGGGGGCGGTCATGGCCACCCGCTCCGGCAGCGTCGACCCGGGTCTGCTCCTCTACCTCCTGCGCTCCGGCGTCACCGACGCCGCCGGGCTCGACGACGCGCTCGACCGCCGGAGCGGCCTGGCCGGGATGACCGGCACCGGCGGCGACGTGCGCGACGTGCTGGCCGCGCGGGACCGAGGCGACCCGGACGCCCGCACCGCGATCGAGGTCTACCTGCACCGGTTGCGCCGGGAGATCGGGGCGATGGCGGCGTCCCTCGACCGCCTGGACGCGCTGGTGTTCACCGGCGGCGTCGCGGAACACCAGCCGGCCCTGCTGGCCGAGCTCTGCGGAGGGCTGGGGATCTTCGGCGTGCGGGTCGTGCCCGGTCTCCTGGCCGCCGCAGGGGACCGGCAGATCGGCCGGGCGCACGAGCCCGTGCGGGTGCTGGTCGTGACCGCGCGCGAGGATCTGGAGATCGCCCGGCAGACGACCCTCGCGATGGCCGCCCGGGCCGCGGGTGCCGGTGGACCTCGCGATCGGTGACGAACGACCGCAGCGCGCCCGGCGGGGTCGGGCCTAGCGTCAGGGGCGACGAAAGAGGACTTCGATGCAAGCACGCGACATCATGAGCAGCCCCGTCGTCTCGGTGACCCCGGACATGACGGTGAAGTACGCCGCGAACCTGTTGTCCGCCCACGGCTTCACCGCGCTCCCGGTCCTCGACGAAGACGGCCGGCTCATCGGCGTGGTGACCGAGGCGGACCTCGTGCGGGACCGGTTCCCGCGCGACGCCCGGTACCACCCGGCCGAAGGCACCGGCCCGGCCGATCCGCGGAAGCCGCCGGCCGGGACCGTGGGCGGGGTGATGACCACTCCGGCCGTCGAGATGAGCGCCGGCACCGACGTGGTGGACCTGGTACGGGTCCTGCTCGAGGATCGGATCCGCAGCATGCCGATCGTCGACGGCGCCCACGTCGTCGGCGTCGTCACCCGCCGCGACCTCGTCCGGGCGCTCGCCCGCGACGACGACGTCATTTCGGCGGACGTCCGCCATCAGCTGTCGATCTACGGCGGCCCGGCGCGGTGGACCGTCCAGGTCCACGACGGCGCGGTCGAAGTCGTGGACGCGTTCGACGACGAGACCGACCGGCACGTCGCGACCGTGCTGGCCCAGGCGGTGCCGGGCGTGACCGCGGTCCGCGTCACCGGTACGACCGGCTGAGAACCGGCCCGACACACTTCCGGAAGGCCACGGCGATGCAGCAGTCCACGACCCTGACCGGCACCACTCCCACGACTTCGCCGTACGACGAGCACGAGCGGGACCTGGACCTGAGGTGGTGGGCCGCGGCGAACTACCTGACCGTCGCCCAGATCTACCTGCAGGACAACCCGCTGCTGCGCGAACCCCTCTCCGTGGAGGACATCAAGCCGCGCCTGCTCGGCCACTGGGGCACCAGCCCGGGGCTGTCCATGATCTACACCCTGCTGAACCGGCTCATCCGCGACACCGGTTCCGACTGCGTCTACGTCGCCGGTCCCGGCCACGGCGGGCCGGCCCTGCTCGCGAACGCCTACCTCGAAGGCACCTACGGCGAGGCGTACCCCGCCGTCTCCGCCGACGTCGCCGGGCTGACCCGGCTGGTGCGGCAGTTCTCCACGCCCGGGGGCGTGCCGAGCCACGTCGGCGTCCAGACCCCCGGCAGCATCCACGAGGGCGGCGAACTCGGCTACTCCCTGGCCCACGCGGCCGGCGCCGCGTTCGACCACCCGGGCTTGATCGTGGCCTGCGTCGTCGGAGACGGCGAAGCGGAGACAGGACCCCTGGCGGGATCCTGGAAGATCCCTGCCTTCCTCAACGCCCGCCGCGACGGCGCCGTGCTGCCGATCCTGCACCTCAACGGGTACAAGATCGCCGGCCCGACGGTGCTCGGCCGGACCGACGACGCCGACGTCCTCGAGCTGCTCACCGCACAGGGCTGGGACCCGGTCCTCGTGTCCGGCGACGATCCCGCCGCCGTGTTCACCGAACTGCACGCCGCCCTCGCCGCCGCCCACGACCGGATCCGGGACAACCAGCGGCAGGCGCGCACCGGCTCGGCCGAGCCGTTCCGGGCGGTCCGCTGGCCGGCCATCGTCCTGCGCACCCCGAAGGGCTGGACCGGCCCGGACGTCGTCGACGGCCTCGCGATCGAAGGCACGTTCCGGGCGCACCAGGTGCCCCTGACGCAGGTCCGGGAGGACGTCGGGCACTTCCGGTTGCTGGAGCGGTGGCTGCGGTCCTACGCCCCGGAGACCCTGTTCGACGCCACCGGACGGCTCGTCCCGGAACTGGCCGCGCTCGCCCCGGTCGGGGACAAGCGGATGTCCGCCAGCCCGTACGCCAACGGCGGCCGGCTGCTGGAACGGCTCGACATCCCCACCCTCGACCAGTACGCCGTCGCCGTGCCGGCGCCCGGTGTCGTGCACCACGGCAACACCCGCCCGTTCGGTGAGCTGCTGCGCGACGTCTACCGCGCCAGTACCCGGGAATCCGACGGCGGCGGCACGTTCCGGTTGTTCTGCCCGGACGAGACGGCCAGCAACCGGCTCGGCGCCGTCTTCGAGGCCACCGATCGCTGCCTGCAGGCACCGATCCTCACCACCGACGACCACGTCTCACCCGAAGGCCGGGTCATGGAGGTGCTCTCGGAGCACCTGTGCCAAGGCTGGCTGGAGGGCTACCTGCTTTCGGGGCGGCACGGCGTGTTCGCGACCTACGAAGCGTTCGCGATGGTGTCGGCGTCGATGCTGGTCCAGCACGCCAAGTGGCTGCAGCACGCCGCGGACCTGCCCTGGCGGCGTTCGGTCGCGTCGCTCAACGTCCTGTTGACCTCGACCTGCTGGCGCAACGACAACAACGGTTTCTCGCACCAGGGGCCGGGCCTGATCGACATCGCCATCCCGCTCGCTCCCGGCGTCGTGCGCGTCTGGTTCCCGCCGGACGCCAACACCACCCTCTCGGTGGCGGACCACTGCTTGCGCAGCCGCGACCACGTCAACCTGATCGTCGCCGACAAGCAGGAGCACGTGCAGTACCTCGACCTCGAGGAAGCGGCCGCGCACTGCGCCGCCGGAGCGTCCACATGGGACTGGGCCGGCACCGAGACGTCCGACGGCGAACCCGACGTCGTGCTCGCCGCCGCCGGTGACGTGCCGACGCTGGAGGTCCTGGCCGCCGCCCGGCTGCTCCGCGACCACGTCCCGTACCTGCGGGTGCGGGTGGTCAACGTGGTCGACCTGATGGGCCTGCTCCCGCCCGGCGACCACCCGCACGGATTCGGCGAGCGGAAGTTCGAGCGGCTGTTCACCGCGACCGCCGACGTCGTGTTCGCCTTCCACGGCTATCCCCGGGCCGTGCACCAGCTGCTGCACGGCCGCCCGGATCCCGGTCGCTTCCACGTTCGCGGCTACACCGAGCAGGGCACGACCACCACCCCGTTCGACATGGTCGTGCTCAACCGGATGAGCCGCTACCACCTCGTCCTCGAAGCACTGCGCAGATCCGCCCGGGTGCCGGAAGGCGGGGCGGCGCTGGCCGAGCACTGCCACGCCATGCTGGCCCGCCACCACGGCTACATCCGCGAACACTTCGAGGACATGCCGGAAATCCGCGGTTGGACCTGGGCCGGCTGACCGGCGCCGGGTTCAGCTCAGGAGAGAGAGCCGGACGGGAAGGGTCCGCCGTCCGGCTCCGCCCTCCAGCTTGACGGCGAGCACCCGCATTCGCGTGCCTGGGAAGGAAGTCGGCCCGACTCGGCAGCCGGATGCCGCGCCCCGCGGCCGAGGATCAGCCGGTGCAGTTGGGGACTGCGGGGACGCTGCCGACGCAGTTGTTCGGGGTGTTGGCGGTGATGGGTGAGTTGGTCGTGGTCATGGTGCCGCCCTGGCGGTAGACGCCGCCGGCGGAGCCCAAGAGCAGCAGTGCGTGGTTGTTGGTGACGGCGGTCTGGGTGAGGGTCGTCGCGGTGGAGCCGACGGCGGAGATTCCGCCGCCCCGGCCCGCATTGTTGCCGGTGATGAACAGGGGGCTGCCGGAAACGCCGGTGACCGTCAGCGAGCCTCGGAGGCCGTTGTAGATGGCGCCGCCGTCGCCGAGCAGCGTGCTGTTGCCGGACAACGGGCTGTTGGTGAACGTCGCGGCAGGTGCGGTGCCGGACGGGGTGTCGGCGTTGGCGAGGCCGCCGCCGTTGCCCGAGGCGGTGTTGCCGGTCAGGGTGCTTCCGGTGAGGGTGACCGCGCCGCGGTTGAGGATGCCACCACCGTCGCCGAGGACGTTGCCGCGGGTGAACGCGACGCCGGTGGTGAGCGTGAGACTGCCGGTCGGGCCGACCTCGGCGATGCGGAACATCCCCAGGCCGAGCAGCGAGGCGTTGGTGACGGTCGCGGGGCCGACCATCTCGATCGGGGTGGTGATCACCGGCAGCGCGTTCGCCGCGCCGCCGTGGGCGGTGGTGATGCCGTAGGTGCAGCCACCCGCCAGGACGAGGGTGTCCGAGGTGGGGGTGGAGTTGGCCAGGTTCACCGCCGCGACCAGAGCGTTTTCGCTGCAGGCCACCGGAATGGTGATGGCCAGCGCGGCCGGGGCCAGAGCGACCAGGCTTCCGGTCGCGATGGTGGCCCCGAACAGGACCCGGACAATGGTGCGGATACGTCGCATGACGATTTCTTTTCCTGGAAATGCTGGGAACGACCCGCCGGCGCGGTGTGCCGGCGGTGAGAAATACGTAAACGGTGCGTGATCTGATCCACGCGAAAGGACCCCGGTTTTGGCGTCCGCTTGTGTGATCGCGGATTTTTTGCGGCACCGGGGTCCAGGGTTGCAACCGTCAACCTACTCTTTGGTCCGGGTGAGGGATACCCCAGGCCCCCGGATGGGGGTATTCCCGGTGGGCGAGAATGGGTGCGGGTCCATTCTCGCCGATCACCGATGGCGAATCGGAAGTCGCGGGAATTGCTTTTACTTCGGGGGTCAGGTGCGGTCGAGGCGAGGGTGGAGCACCTCGCGCAGGAGCAGCAGGAGGGCGGCGGCGACCGGGATGGCGACGAGCGCGCCGATGACGCCGAGCAGCGCGCCGCCGACGATCACCGCGACGACCGTCACCAGTGCCGGGATCTTCACCGCGCCTCCGATGATCCGGGGGACCAGGAGGTAGTCCTCGAGGAGCCGGTAGACGACGAAGAAGCCGATCGTGCCCAGGCAGACGGGCAGTGACACCGTCAGGGCGACGAGACTGACCAGTACGCCACCGACGACCGAGCCGACGACCGGGATGAGGTCGAGGATGGCGACGGTGATGGCGAGCAGGGCGGGGTAGGGGACGTCGAAGATCAGCAGCCACAGCAGGGTGAGCACGCCCGCGATGACCGAGATCGCCAGGTTGCCCAGGACGTAGCCGCCGACCTTGGTGAAGATCTGATCTCCGAGGAGGATGGCCCGGGGCCGGCGTGAGCGCGGGAGCAGGCGGTAGGCGCCGGTGCGGATCCGGGGCAGGTCCGCGACGAAGTACACGGTCAGCACCACCAGGATGAGCACGTTGGTCAGCGCGCTGAACACGGCTTGGCCCGCACCGAGCAGGCCGCTGCCCAAGGCGGATCCACTGACCAGGCCTTCGACCTGTTGCTGGAGGTGGAACCGCTCGTTGAGCCGGCCCAGGAGCGTGCTGTGGTCCTGGGCTTCGCGCAGGTAGGCGGGTGCCTTGGCGATGAACTGGCTCGCCTGCTCGACCACGACCGGGATGGCGGCGGTGAGGAAGCCGCCGACGGCGAGCAGCCCGGCGACGAACACGGTCGTCACGGCGAGCCAGCGGGGAAAGCGGTGCCGGGTCAGCCACGCCACCGCGGGTTCGAGCCCGATGGCGAGGAACAGGGCGAGGCCGATGAGGACGAGGACGTCCTGGAGACCGACGATGACGCGGACGAGCCCGTAGGTGACCGCGACACCGGCGGCGGCTGTCATGCCGATCAGGAATGGCGAGCGCCGGTTGAGGGGTTTTCCGCTCGCGCCCAGGGGTTGTTCGGCGGTGCTGAGTTCGGCCGCGGTTGTTTCGTCGTCGGTGATGCCGCTCGGAGGTGGTGGGTTTTCCGGTGGAACCGGCACGTCGGGTGAGGACACGGGCAAAACCTCCAGGGAACCGGCGGCGCCGGGTGGGTGGACCGGCGCGTTCGCCGGAGGCTGCCGGCTCAACCGGTTCTCATCCAACCACGCCGGACCCCCGTCCGCGACGTTCGTGGTTCGCGCGGGACCACGATGGTCCGTTGTTGCACGGCCCAGTGGCTGAGGAGGCTGGTGACGCGTCGCGGCTCTTCGAGATCCGGGGCCGGCTCATCGCCAACGCCGGCGGCCAGGGCTTGCTGTGATTCGTCCTTTGTGGACCAGATGGTGACTGCCGGCAGTTGACGTGCCGTGGCGCGCTGACCGTGGCCGGGGCTACCTGTGCTTTGCCGTCAATCCAGGCAGAATTCGTTGCCTTCGGGGTCGGTCATCACGATGAACCCGGCGCTGAGCGGAGGTTCGGGCTCGAAGCGGCGTACCCGGGTCGCGCCGAGGGCGATCAGCCGCCGGCATTCCGCTTCGAGCGCCGCCATCCGCTCGTCGCCCTGCAGGCCCGGTGCGCTCCTGACATCGAGGTGGACTCGGTTCTTCGCGGTTTTGTCCTCCGGCACCTGCTGGAAGAACAGGCGCGGGCCCCGACCGTCGGGGTCTTCGACGGCGGAGCTGCTGTTGCGCTGGTCCTCCGGCACGCCGACCCGCTCGAGGAACTCATCCCACGCGGCGAAGGGGTCGGCGCCCTCGGGCAGCTCGACGCCGGGCGGTGCCGGGTGGACGTAGTCCAGCACCTCGCGCCAGAACGCCGAAAGCGCTCGGGGGTCGTGGGCGTCGAACGTGATCTGGACGTGCCGGCTCATCGGGGTCCTCCGTTGGTCGTCGTCGGGCTGACGTCGCCCATCCTGACATCCAAAGCGGACAGGCACGGTCCTCGATTGCGTCGCGGCCAGGCCGGTGGACACCCACCGGCCTAGCGCACCAGACAGGGACGTTTGCCGTCGAATTCCCAGCCGGGAACGAGGTAGCGCATGGCGATGGTGTCGTCGCGAGCGCCCAATGCCTTCTCTTGGTAGAGCTCGTGGGCCGCGAGGAGCCGGTCCCGGTCGAGCTGGATGCCCAGGCCGGGGGAGTCGGGAACGGCGATCTCGCCGCCGATGATGCGGGGTGGGGCGGTGGTGAGCCGCTCGCGGCCTTCCTGCCAGATCCAGTGCGTGTCGAGGGCGTTGTACTCACCCGGCGCCGCGGCGCCGCAGTGGGTGACCATCGCCAGCGAGATGTCGAAGTGGTTGTTGGAGTGGCAGCCCCAGGTCAGGCCCATCGCGTGGCACAGCTGCGCCACGCGCACCGAGCCCTGCATGGTCCAGAAGTGCGGGTCGGCCAGGGGAATGGAGACCGACTGCAGGGCGAGCGCGTGGGTCAGCTGCCGCCAGTCGGTGGCGATCATGTTCGTCGCGGTGGGCAGGCCGGTCGCGCGCCGGAACTCGGCGAGGATCTCGCGTCCGGAGTAGCCGCCCTCGGCGCCGCACGGGTCTTCGGCGTAGGCGAGGGTGCCCACCAGGGGCCGGCACAGCTCGATCGCCTCCCGCAGGGACCAGGCGCCGTTCGGGTCCAGTGTGATCCGGGCGTCGGGGAAGCGCTCCTTGAGCGCCAGCACGGCCTTGACCTCTTCGGTGCCTTCGAGGACACCGCCTTTGAGCTTGAAGTCGCGGAAGCCGTACCGGTCGTAGGCCGCTTCGGCCTGACGGACGATCGCGTCGGGCGTCAGGGCTTCCTCGTGCCGGATGCGGTACCAGTCCACGGCCGCGCCGGGTTCGCCGACGTAGTCGAGGTCCGTGCGGGCGGAGTCGCCGACGTAGAAGAGATAACCGAGGACGCGGACGGAGTCGCGTTGCCGCCCGTCACCGAGCAGGGCCGCGACCGGCACGTCGAGGTGCTGGCCCAGCAGGTCCAGCAGCGCCGCTTCGACGGCGGTCACCGCGTGCACGGTGGTGCGCAGGTCGAAGGTCTGGGCGCCCCGGCCGCCGGTGTCGCGGTCGGCGAACCGGTCGCCGATCTCCCGCAAGACGCGTTTGTAGTCGCCCACCTTCGCGCCGACGACGAGGGACTCGGCGTCACGCAGCGTCCGGGTGATCTGTTCGCCGCCCGGTACCTCGCCCAGGCCCGTGCGCCCTTCGGAGTCTTCGAGGACGACGATGTTGCGGGTGAAGTAGGGGCCGTGGGCGCCGGAGAGGTTCAGCTCCATGCAGTCCCGGCCGGCGACCGGGTAGACGGAGAAGGCGGTGACGATCGGCTGCTTGACGCTCATGGATGTCTTTCTGTGCCGGGGAATCAGATGTTGAGGGCGTTGAGGATGCCCTCGACGGCGAGGACGCCGCCGAGGCCGAGGATGGCGAGGACCGTGGTGTAGCTGGTCCGGACCTTGATGGCCTCGACCACCGAGAGGTTGAAGTATTCCTTGAACAGCCAGAAACCCGGGTCGTTGACGTGGGAGAAGGCGATCGAGCCGCAGGAGACGGCCAGCACCATCATTTCGGGGTGGATCCCGCTGCCCGCCACCAGCGGCAGCACCACGCCGGACGCGGTGACGACGGCGACCGTGGCCGAGCCGAGCGCCACGCGCAGGATGACCGCGATGAGCCACGCGAGGATGAGCGGTGAGATGGGCCAGCTGTGCGTGACGTCCTTGATGTAGTCGGAGATCCCGCCTTCGACGAGCACGTTCTTGAACGCACCGCCGGCGCCGATGACCAGCAGGATCATCGCCATCGCCTTGGCCGCCGACGCGCAGGAGCCGCCGACCTCTTCCAGGCTCCGGCCGATGCGCGGGCCGAACACCCAGATCGCCAGGAGCAGGGTGAGCAGGAGCGCGATCGGGGCGGAGCCGATGAAGGCGATCAAGTGCAGGAAGTGGCTGTCGCCGGGCACGGCCAGCTCGGTCACCGCGGCGCCGGCGATCAGCACCACGGGAAACAGTGCCACGCCCAGCGACCAGCCCAGGCCGGGCATTTCCTCGTCGGTGAACTCACGCTCGCCGACCAGGCCCGTGGGGACGGCGGGGTCCATCCGCTTGACGAACGGCAGCCGCGGCCACACCAGGGCGATGAGCGCACCGGCCGGGATGGCGATGAACAGACCGTAGAACAGCGTCAGTCCCACCGAAGCGTGGAAGGTCGCGGCGACGGCCGTCGGCCCGGGGTGGGGCGGCAGGAAGCTGTGCATGGTGGACAGGGCGATGGACATCGGCAGCCCCACCCACAGCAGTTTCTTGCCGGTGACGCGGACGAGGGTGAACGCGATGGGCACGATGATGACGAAGGCGACCTCGTAGAACATGGTCACGCCGATGAGCATGGACGTGACGACCATGGCGACCTGGACCCATCGCGGGCCGAAGGCGTCGAGGAGTTTTCCGGCGATCCGCTGGGCGGCGCCGGAATCGCCCATGACCCGGCCGACCATGGCGCCGAGGCCGATGGTGAGCATCGTGTCGCCGATCTGGTCACCGATGCCTTCGGAGAGGACGTCGGGGATCTTGACCAGCGGGATCCCCTGGACGATGGCGACCGCCACGGCGACGAGCAGCAGCGCGGCGAAACCGTTCAGCTTCAGCTTGGTCATCAGCAGGAGCAGGATCAGCACGCTGATCCCGACCACGATGAGCGGCATGGCAGTTCCCCTTTGAACTGTGGGTCGAGCTGAGGGCGGGTTTGGTCAGGCGAGCCGGCGTGCGGCGCCGACGAGGTCCAAGCCGGTGTCGAGCACTTCCGCCAGGTCGGCGAGGTCGCCCGGGCCCGGGTCGGTGAGCGGAGCGCGGACCGGGCCGACGGGCAGGCCGCGCAGCCGGGCGGCCGCCTTGACCAGCGAGACGGCGTAGCCGGGCACTCGATCGCGCAGTTCCACCAGGGGCACGTAGAACTCCCGCAGCAGCTGGTCGACGGCGTCGTCGTCGCGTGCGGTCAGTGCGGTGAAGAAGGCGTGCGCGATTTCCGGCGCGAAGGCGTGCACGGCCGAGGAATAAGCCGCGACGCCGACGGTGGCGTAGGCGCGGGCCTGGATTTCGGCGGTGGCCGCGCCGTTGAAGAACAGGAAGCCTTCCGGTGCGGCGAGGGTGAGGCGCTGGAGCCGGTCGAGGTCGCTGCGCCCGTCCTTGAGGCCGATCACGGCCGGGATCTCCGCGATCCGGCGCAGGCCGGCGGCGGTGAAGGAAACTTGGTCGCGCTGGTAGGCGATCAGCGGCAGGCGGGTGCCGTCGGCGACCCGGCGCAGCTGCTCCACCAGCCCGTCCTCCGGCGCGGTGACCAGGTAGTGGGGAAGCACCAGCAGGGCATCCGCCCCCGCGTCCTCCGCGATCCGGGCGAACCGCCGCGCCTGAGCCCAGCCGTAGCCGACGCCCGCGACCACCGGCATCCGGCCGTCGGCCACTTCGACCGCGCTCGTGACGACGGTGCGGTACTCGTCCTCGTCCAGTGCGCCGAACTCGCCCGTCCCGCACGCCGGGAACACGGCCCCCGGCCCGGCGGCGAACTGCGTGGCCAGGTACGTCCGGTACGCGTCCGGGTCGAGGTCGCCGTTGTCCCGGAAACTGGTGAGGGGAAAGGAAAGGACCCCGCCGGCCATCCCGTCGCGCAGCCGCTTGGCCACGGCCTCGGGTGCGTGTTCGGCGTTCAAGTACATGAACACATCCTTGTATGCAAACGACATCTACGTATGCAGATGGAGGGTAGGCGGGTGAACGCTTGGGGTCAATGGCCGCTCCGAGCGCGATCTACGATGAGGGCATGTCGGAGGGTGCGGAAGGCCAGGCCAGGGGAGTGCGTGGCGTGAAGTCGGCGGCCCGGACCGTCGCGCTGCTGGAGCTGCTGGCAGCGCGAGGCGATCGCCCGGCCCGCCTGGACGAGCTCGCCGCCGAGCTGGACGTGCCGCGCAGCAGCATGTACCAGCTGTTGCAGACCCTCGTCGACTGCCGCTGGGTGCGCACGGACGTCACCGGCTCCCTCTACGGGATCGGGATCCGGGCGCTGCTCACGGGCACGAGCTACCTCGACACCGACCGGCGGGTGCGCGTGATCCGCCCGTACCTGGACGAGGCCTCGGACGCACTCGGCGAGACGATCCACCTGGCCCGGTTCGACAGCCCGGACGTCGTCTACCTCGCGACCCGCGAATCCCACGAATACGTGCGCACGATAAACCGCGTCGGCCGCCGGGTCCCGGCCCACGCCGGCGCCCTCGGCAAAGCACTGCTCGCCGAACGTTCCGACGACGGACTCCCGCTCCCGGCCGAACCGTTCGCCGCGCTGACCGAGCACACCCACACCGACCGCGCGTCGCTGCTGGCCGACCTGGCGCAGGTGCGCGAGCGCGGATACTCGACCGAACACGAGGAAACGGTGCCGGGGATAGCGGGCTTCGGGTTCGCGTTGCGCTACGACAGCCCCGCGATCGACGCGATCAGCTGCTCGGTCCCGCTGGCCAGGCTTACCGTGGACCACGAAGCCCGCATCGTGGCGATCATGCGGGAGGTCCAGGCGAAGATCGAGACCCTTCTGGCGCCCGCTTCCGGGGCCCCCGACTGGCGTTGACCGGTTCCGGCGTGGTCACGAGGCAGGGCTCGCCGGGTCGGTCGCGTGTGGACGGTCCGGGCGGAGGCCCGCACTTGGACCACGACGACGGGTGCGCCGGTGGGCCACGAGGCTCCTTGACCAGCGCCGGCCGCCCACGCTTCGGCGCCGTCCAGGAACCGGTCGGCGCCGAAGCCGAGCTCGATCGGAAGTGGGTCACCGCCGGGCCGTGAAGCGGCCTGGGCTTTCCTTCTCAGGCGCCGGCGCCCCCGTCCACCGGCACGATCGCGCCGGTCACCATCGAGGCACGGTCGCTGAGCAGCCACGCCGCCACCTCGGCGACCTCGCGGGGCTCAGCCATCCGGCCGAGCGGGGTCGACGCGTTGATGCGCTCGATGACGCCCGGGGTCGCCGCCTCCCACGCGTCGATCATCTCCGTGCCGGTGCCACCGGGGGTGATGCCGTTCACGCGGATGCCCTCGCGGCCCCAGGTCACGGCAGCGGTCTCGGTGATGCTGTTGAGCGCGCGCTTCATCGCGCCGTACGCGGGGAGGGCGGGGTTCGCGCGGCGGCTGCCGATGCTCGACGTGTTGACGATCGCCCCGCCGCCGCCCCGGCGCATGAGCGCGGCCTCGGCCGTCATGGCGGTCCAGTGCGCCCGGAAGTTCACCGCGAACTGCTCCTCGACGTCGTCGTCGCTGGTGGTGTCGAGCGGGCCGGGTCGCTGGATCGCCGCGCCGTTGTTGAACGCGCCGTTGAGCCGTCCGTGCAGCTGCTCGACGCGGTCGACCGCCGCGCGGATGCTCGCCCGGTCGGCGAGGTCCACCGGCACGGCGTCGGCGACGCCGCCGTCGGCGCGGATCCCGGCGACGATCCGCTGGAGGGCGTCGGTGCTGCGCGCGGCGAGCACGACGGCGGCGCCCTCGGAGGCGAAGAGCCGGGCCGCGGCCGCCCCGATGCCGCGGCTGGCGCCGGTGATGAACACGATCTTGCCGGTGAGCAGGCCGATGGGAGTGCTGTCGCTGTCGTTGGTCATGACCACAGCCTGTGCCGGCCCCCGGATCGGATACAGGCACAAGCGGTACCAGGGTCCGCCGCCGCGCGGTGTGCAGACTGGGGGTATGGACAAGCAGGAGCTCGGGGCGTTCCTTCGCAGCCGTCGCGAGCGGCTGCGGCCGCAGGACGTCGGCCTCCCCGCCGGGCCGCGACGCCGGACACCAGGCCTCCGCCGCGAGGAGGTGGCGGTCCTCGCGCACATCTCCACGGAGTACTACGTCCGGCTCGAGCAGGGCCGGGCGCCCCGCCCGTCGGGCGAGGTCCTCGCCGGGATCGCCGGCGCGCTGCGGCTCACCGACGCCGAGTCCGATCACCTGCACGTCCTCGCCGGCACTGCGCCGAGTCGTACCGGCCTGCATCGGCGCGACGTCCGCCCGAGCATCCTCGCGCTCCTCGAGCGGTTGCCGCAGACGGCCGCTTTCGTGACCTCCGCCGCGTTCGAGGTGCTCGCCTGGAACACCCTCGCCGCTGCGCTCATGGAGGACTTCGCCGCGCTCGCCCCGCAGGACCGCAACCTCGCCCGCCGAGCCTTCCTCGGCGCGGAGCAAGCCGATCCGCTGTACGGAATCTCCGACGCCGCGGAGTTCCGGCACCACGTCGTCATGGAGCTTCGCGCCACCCTCGCCCGCTACCCGGCCGATCCCGCGGTGACGGGCCTCGTCGCGGAGCTGCGCGACGCCAGCAGCGAGTTCGCCCGGCTCTGGGAACAGCACGACGTGCAGGCTGCGCCGGTGCTCACCAAGACCTTCCGCCACCCGGTCGCCGGGGCGATCACCGTCGACTGCGACTCACTCGCGCTCACCGACCGCGACCAGCACCTCGTGCTCTACAGCGCGCCGCCGGGATCGCCCGACGCCGAGGCTCTCGCCTTTCTCAACGTACTGGGAGCCGAGGCGAACAAGTCCTGAGAGCCCGTGGCGGAACCTCAGCCCGTCATCACCGCGCGGCGGACGGTCTCCCGCAGCAGGGCGCGGCGTCCGTCGTGCCGGTCCGGCGGCTCGTCCGCGGTGGCCGCGTAGACGTTGCTGACCGGTGACCACGCCATCGACATCGCGATGACCACCGCCATCACGTCGAACGGGTCGCCCGGCCGCACGAGCCCGGCGGCCTGTGCCTCGGCGATCGCCCGGAGCTTGCGGTCGTCGAGCCGGTCGGCGTCGGCGACGAGGTGGCCGGCCGGGCGCCGTTCCAGGCGGGCCCAGGTGGCCAGGCGGATCAGGTCGGGGCGGCGCAGGTACTCGTCGTAGAGGCGCACGGCCCAGTCCGCGAGGTCGGTGGCGTCGATCGGGACGACGTTCACGATCCGTTCCAGCGAGGCGAAGAAGATCGCGTCGAACAGGCCGTCCTTGTTGCCGAAGTAGGCGTAGAGCTGTGCCTTGTTGGTGCGGGCGGCGCTCACGATCCGCTCGATGCGGGCACCCGCGATCCCGTGCTCCGCGAACTCCCGGGTCGCCGCCTCGAGGATGCGGTCTCGGGTCGCCGTGCCGCGGGCGGTCAGGGGCAGGTCGGTCATCGGGCGAGCCTAGCAACAGAACAGTCGGTTTGCTTTTCGGTCGGGCCCAGCCTACGGTGAAATAGACCGAACAGTCTGTTTGGATGGGAGTGATCATGCGGGAGACGGTGGGCTGGGGAGTGGACGGCGGAGCCGGGGAGTTGCGGCGAGTGCCTCTCGAGCGGCGGGACCTGCGCCCGGACGACATCGCGGTCCGGGTCGATTACTGCGGTGTCTGCCACACCGGCGAACGCGCCGGTCGAACATGGTGGTGTGCCGGTCACCGGGCCGGATTTCGAAGAGAAAGTGAAGCAGGAATGGACATCAGCGGACGCACCGCACTGATCGTCGGTGGCACCACCGGAATCGGCCGCGGCCTCGCCCGGCGGTTCGTGGACGCCGGCAGCACCGTCGTCGTCGGCGGACGGCACACCGACCAGGTCGAGGGCCTCGAGACGGTCCGGGTCGACGTCACCGACCCGGCCTCCGTCCTCGCCGCCCGCGACGAGGTCCTCGCGAAGCACCCCGACCTCGACCTCGTCGTGACGATGTCGGGCGTCATGCTCACCGAGGACCTTCGTGACCCCGGCCACCTCACCCAGGCGGAGACCACCATCGCGGTCAACCTCCTGGGCACCATCCGGGTGATCGGCTCGTTCACCCCCCACCTGCTCGGCCGCGGCGCCGGCGACATCATCACCGTCTCCTCGGGCATCGGATTCCTGCCGTTCCCGCTCATGGCCACCTACGGCGCCTCGAAGGCCGCTGTGCACTCCTACACCGAGTCGCTCCGCGCCCACCTCGCAGGCACCGGGGTCGGTGTCACCGAGCTCGTCCCGCCGGCCGTCGCCAACGCGGGCCAGGAAAAGCTCAACCCGCACGCCCTGCCGCTGGAGGGCTTCCTCGACGAGGTCATCGGGCTCCTCATCCAGACCCCGACCCCGGACGAGATCGTCGTCGAACGGGCCAAGGCGCTGCGCTGGGCCGAGCGCGACGACACCTACGCCGAACTCCTGGCCGCCCGGTCCCAGGCGCTCGGCAACCTTCCCGGACGCTGAGCGGCGGCCGTCGGGATTCCCTTCGGCGGTCGGGCACCGGAGCCGACCTTCGTTGCAGCGACTGGCTCCGCTGCTCGCCGAGGGCTGCGGTTGTAGTGCTGACCACCTCCGCTTCGAACGAGCTGGGGCAGTCCGACCACAGTGTCTACTCGATACCCAGCTGTGACGCCGCGCTGGTCCTGCCTGCGCTGAGCCTTTCGGGTGGTGCCTCGGTAGGCGGCTCAACCGCTGTGGGGCACTCGGACGTGGAGGCGGCGTCAACCGACCTTCAAGGGGAGTCCCATGCTCAAGCGAACTCTTGCGCTGCTGACGTTGCTCTGCACGGCTTTGGCGCCCAGCTTGCTGCTCTCGGCCACCGTCGCCCACGCGACAACCCCAGGTCGAGTTGCTCCGGCGCCCGTCGCTTCGCCGAAATGCTCGGGCACACTGTCACACGGCAAGATCCGTTACCAGGTCTGTTTCCGCTGGAACTGCGACAGCACGAAGTGCAACGTGCTCGGCTATCTGGGGCTGATCAACACGGCCACGAGCGCCCGCACCGTCAAATGGCACCTCCACTACGGCATCGACGGCGGCCCGTACAGTCTCGACGATGAGGGGTCGGCTCGGTTGAACGCGGGCGAGCAGCGGACCATCTACTCCACGAATCCCCGGCAGACGAGGCTCTGCGTCCGGAACGAGGAGAACCTTCAAGTCAATTACGACAGCAGTGGGTGGAGCCTCGCGGCGATCACCAGCGAGTTCATCGGCTGTCTGTAGAGTCTGCCGCGCCTCGGAATGACACAGCACGTTCGTGGCTGTGCCGACCGCGAAGGTGCGTCTCAGGGTTCAGCGGGCCCCAATGCGGTGGCCGGGGCGAAGCCGTCGGGACGAGGCTCCTTCAGCTCGATGAACACCGAATGCGTCGGGGTGTCACCCACGTTCTCGCCTGAATGTTCCTGTTCGCCGAGCCACCGGACGGCGCCTGCCGGCAGGTCGACGCTCACTTCCTGGTCCCCGGCGTGGATGCGGCGCCGGAAAGCGCTGAGGGTGACCATGACGCTGTCCGGGTGGTGGTGCGGTGCGGTCCGATCGCCCGGCCCGTCGAGGTACTCGAGCACCCGGACCCGTTCGTTCTCGAAGGCGACTCGATACAGCTCGGGGTTCGTGTCCGTGGGATCGGCGATGGCTGCCTCCTTATGGAACTGAAGTACCATGATGGCATGGACGTACCATATGAGTCCACCGGCCGCCGGCGGCAGAAGGGCCGGACCCGGGCCGCGCTGGTGGCGGCCGCGCACGAGTTGCTCGCCGCGGGGGAGTCTCCGGCCGTCGAGGACGCCGCCGCCATCGCGGGCATCTCGCGGACCACGGCGTACCGCTACTTCCCGAACCAGCGCGCCCTGCTGCTCGCCGCCTATCCGGAAATCGAGGACGGCGTCGGGTTGCTGCCGGCCGATGCGCCGGCCGACGTGGAGGCGCGCCTCGATCTGGTCATGCGGTCGTTCCTCGATTTCGTGGTGCGCTGGGAGCCGCAACTGCGGGCACAGCTGCGGCTGTCCCTCGAGCCGGGAGCGGCTCAGCCGATCCTGCGCGGCGGCCGGGCGATCCGCTGGATCGAGGAGGCGCTGGCGCCGCTGGCCGAGTCCCACCCGCACGTCGGCATCCGCGAAACCGCCGTCGCGATCCGATCCGCTACCGGCATCGAGTCGCTGGTGTGGCTCACCGACATCGGCGGGCTCGGCCGCGAACGCGCCGTCGAAGTACTGGCCGGTTCCGCGCGAGCGATCCTCCGAGCGGCCCTCGAGCCCGCGGACTGATTGGCCTCAGTGCGCGAGCACGTCCGGGAAGCCGAACATCGCGGCCAGGGCGGGATCGTGGAACTTGGTCACGTGCCGGACGCCGGTCGCCGTGGCGGCCAGCACCACGACGCCGTCGGCTCGCAGTGCGCCGTCCGAGTCTCGGTGGTACACGACGGCGGCGGGGTGGCCGTTGGCCGTGGTGGGGATCATCCGCCAGTCGCCCGGTGTGCCGAGCACGAACGCGTCGAGCACGTGGACGCACATCGCCCGGCCCGACTGCCAGTCGCGGAACGGCGTCGCCTCCAGGGTGGCGTCGGTGCGCAGCACCTGTTCCAGCAGACCGGCATCGGAGTGCTCGAAGGCCGCGATGTAGCCCTCGAGCAGGGCACGCGCCCGCCGGTCGGTCGGTTCGAGCACCTCCGCGGGCTCCGGCTCCACCTCGTCCAGCCGGACCCGGGCGCGCTGCAGCCCGCTCTTCACCGCCGCGACGGTCGTCCCGAGGACCTCCGCGGCCTCGGCCGCGGAGAACGCCAGCACTTCGCGCAGGATGAGGATCGCGCGCTGGCGGGCGGGCAGGTGCTGCAGGCCGGCGATGAGCGCGAGCCGCAGCGACTCGTGCGCGACCACGACGGCGGCCGGATCGTCGGCGGGCGGGGCGATCCAGGCGTCCGGCATCGGTTCCAGCCACGCGACTTCGCCGGGCGCGACGGGACTCGGTGGCCGGTCGGGTCCGTCGTACGGGCCGGTCAGGCCCGAGGGCAGCATCCTGATCCGCCGTGGTTCCACCGCCCGCAGGCAGACGTTGGTGGCGATCTTGTAGAGCCAGGACCGGATCGACGCCCGGCCCTCGAACCCGGAGTAGGACCGCCACGCCCGCAGATAGGTCTCCTGCACCAGATCCTCGGCGTCGTGCGCCGAGCCGACCATGCGGTAGCAGTGCGCCAGCAACTCCCGGCGGAACCGTTCGGTCTCGGCGGTGAACCGGTCCTCATCCGGTGCCGTCCGCGCGTGCGATGTCACTCCGGGAGCCTAATGACCCGGTACCGGAAGTGTTTCAAGGCAGCAGCGCCAGTTTGCCGACGGTGGCCCTGGATTCCAGTTCCGCGAGCGCTTTCGGGCCGTCGGCCAAGTCGTAGGCGGTGGGCCGGCCGGGGGCCACCACACCGGTGGCGACGAGCGAGGACAGCTCGCCCATGACGTCGCCGAAGATCCGTGGCGCGGCGCTGATCACCACGCCGAGGTTGAAGCCGATGACGTGCACCTGGTGCTGGTAGACCAGGTCCCAGTTGGTGATCGCGGCTTCGCCGCCCGCCAGGCCGAAGACGACCACCCGGCCGGTGACCCGCTTCGCCGCGGCCAGGCTCGCCTCGAAAGTGGCGCCGCCCGCCGACTCCAGCACGACGTCGACGCCGGCGCCACCGGTCAGCCGCAGCACCTCGGCGACGAGATCGCCACCGCGGGCGTCCAGGACGTGGTCGGCGCCCGATGCCAGCACCGTCTGGTGCTTGCCCGGCGAGGCGGTGGCGATGACCGTCGCACCGTAGTGCTTGGCCACCGTGACCGCGGCCTGGCCGGTCGCGCCCGCCGCGGCGTGGACCAGCACGGTCTGCCCCGCGGTGACGTCACCCAACGGCTTCAGCGCGGCCAGCGCGGTCGGCCAGTTCACGAGCAGGCCCAGCGCCTGCTGTTCCGTCCAGCCAGGCGGCACGGGCATCGCCGCGGCCGCCGGCAGCACCGTGTACTCGGCGAACGCGGCGTTCCCGATGCCGACGACACGAGCCCCCAGCGTCGGGCCCGCTGCCGCGTCGCCCGTCGCGACGACTTGACCGGCAGCCTCGAAACCGGCCAGATAAGGCGGCCGCGGACCGTCCAGGAACGTGCCGTGGGCCTTCGAGACGTCGGCGAAGTTGACGCCGGCGGCGGTGACCCGGATCAGGACCTCGTCCGGGCCGGGGCTCGGCACCGGTGCGCCGGTGATCAGGCGCATGTCCTGCGGGCCGTCGAGGGAAGTCTGCTGCAGCGCGCGCATGGTCGCGGGAATGGTCATGGACGATCAGCCTTGCTTTCCGGGGTGGGTGATCGGGACCGGCCCGTCGCGCGGGCCGCGTCTCCGATCAGGTAGATCCCGGCCACCGCGAAAAGGAATCGGGCGCCGCCTCACAGGCAAGATCAGTCGACGCGCGGCTCCTCCGCGTACGCGGGCACGGCGTGCGGGCGGGGCTTGCCCGGGCCGTACGGGAACAGGACCGCCATCCGCCGTCCCCAGCCGCCGATCCACGCTCGTCGATCCTTCTCGCCGACCAGGTAGCCGGCGCCGTGCGCCGATATCGCGGTCCGCAGCACGATCTCGCGGCCGTCGCGGTAGCGGACCAGGATCTCCGGGTTGTGGCTGCGGGCCCGGAATCCGGGTACGACGGTCACCGTCGCGATGCGCCAGCCGGTGTGGGCGACCGCGCGGGCGCGGCGGCGCCGGCCCACCGCCGCCTTGGCCGCGAACGGCAGCCCGGCGAAGCCGACGACCGTCACCGCGTCGCCGACGTAGTACACGCGAGCGGAGTCGCGGACGATCTCCTCGGTCCAGGACTTTCCCGGCGAGTGGTAGCGCACCCAGAACGACGACGTGCCCCTGCTCGGCTGGTGAACCGCGAGCACCACACCCTCGACGCGGACTCCGGTGGCGAGGAGGCCGGCGGCGGCCTGGTAGGCCGCGACGACACCGGCGAGCCCGAGCGTGATCAGCACGGTCCAGGCCAGCACCAGCGCCGCCGCGTGGCGGGCGATCCGGCGCAGGCCGGCGGTCCGGGGCTCCCCAGGCGATACGCGGCGAAAACGGCGAGGCCGAGGGATCCGGTCAGGATGGCGGCCGCGACGAGGAAATCACCGCCCGCGAAGACGTAGGTCCGGTTGAGCAGCAAGGAGGTCGTGCCCGTGCCGAAGAACAGGAACACCAGCACCGCGACCGCCACCACGACCCGCCAGGCGATCCGGTGTCTACCAGACTCCATCAGCCGAGCGTAGAGCCGCCGAAGAGTGCCGGTCCTGCAAGAAAAAGCACAGGTGGGCCGGGCAACCGGACGGCCGCGCCCGGCGTGCGAGTGAGCAGGCAGATCTTCGGGATCGTCAGGACACGGTCGTCACCCATCGACCGACCGTCAGCACGGCATCGGCGAAAGCGGTGGGAGCCTCCTGGGGAAGGTTGTGGCCCGCGTCGATCACGCGGTGCTCGTGGCGGGCGGTGAACATGCCGGCGTGGTCGGCCGTGCCACCGGGTTTCAGCGTGTCGCTCGCTCCGTCGAGGGTCACCGCCGGCACCGTGATTTCCGGACGGTGCGCAAGCCGCTCTTCCAGCTCCGCATGAGCGGGGTCGCCGGCCTCGAGGCCGAAACTGTGGCGGTAGGCGTGAATCACGACGTCGACGAAGTCCGGGTTGTCGAACGACGCGGCGGTTCGTTCGAAGGTCGCCTCATCGAACCGCCAGTGCGGGGACCATTGCCGCCACAGCGTGCGGCACAGCTCCCGGCGGTGGTCGGCGAGGCAGCGGCGTCCCCGCTCGGTCTGGAACAGGTGCTGGTACCAGACGGCGTGCTCCACTGCGGGATCGTGCGCGCGCTGCTGGCTCTCGATGTCGATGATGTCGTAGCCGGCCAACGAAACCAGCCCGGCCACGCGCTCGGGCCACAAGGCAGTGGCGACACAGGAAGCCAGGCCGCCCCAGTCATATCCGGCGAGGATGGCGGTGTCCAGGCGCAGGGCATCCAGCAGCGCGACGAGGTCGGAGCCGAGCGCGGCCTGCTGCCCGCTGCGCGGGGTGGCCGCGGTCAGGAAGCGGGTCGGACCGAACCCGCGCAGCCATGGGCGGATGACCCGGGCACCCCGGGCGGTCAGCTCCGGGACGACCTCGTCGTAGGCGTGCACGTCGAACGGGAACCCGTGCGCCAGGATGACGGGCCATCCGTCGTCCGGACCGTCCTCCAGGTAGCCCACCGCGAGAACTCCCGCGTCCACCGTCTTCACGTCAGGACCACCGGGAGCCTGGTGAAGATTTCGGCGGCCCGCTCCAGCGCGGACACGTCGACGCGTTCGTCGGTCTGGTGTGCGAGGTTCGGGTCGCCCGGGCCGCACAGGAGCGTGGGAACGCCGGTGGCGGGCTGCAGGATGGATCCGTCGGAGAAGTAGCTGACGCCACGGGGTTCGGGGGAGCGCCCCAGCACCGTGCCGAGCACGCGCGTGGCGGCCCGCACGAGGGGCTGGTCGAGAGCCGTGCCGACGGCGGGGTAGTCACCGGTGACCGTCAAGCGCGCCCGGAAGCCGGTGTGGGTGCCGGCGAGTTCGTCGAGCAGCCTCTCGAGGCGAGCCACCAGGGCCGGGTGGTCGATGCCGGGCACCGTGCGCACGTCCACGCGGGCGGTGCACCGGTCCGGCACGATGTTCACGACCGATCCCCCTTCGATGGTGCCGACGTTGAGCGTGGCGCCGCCGAGCAGGGGATGCGCCGGGAGCTCGGTGGCGAGGGTACCCAGTCGGTCCAGCAGGCGCGTCATGTGGGTGATGGCGTTGACGCCCTGCTCGGGCATGGCGCCGTGGGCGGCCCGGCCGTAGGTGGTGAACTCCAGGAACAGCGCGCCCTTGTGGGCGACCACCAGTTCGAGGTCCGTCGGCTCGGCGATGACGAGGTTCGCCACGCCTTCGAGCGCACCGGCGTCCAGAGCGGCACGGGCGCCGGCGCAGTCGACCTCTTCGCCCACGGCGCCCAGGAAATGGACGTCGCCGGGCAGCGGCACCTCGGCGCGGGCGAGGGTGGCCATGCCGACGAGCATGGCCGCGACCCCGCCTTTCATGTCGACGGCCCCGCGTCCCCACAGCACGCCGTCTTCGTCCACCTCCGCCGCGTGGGGCGGCCGGGTCCACGCCGCGGTGCCCAGCGGCACGGTGTCGAAGTGCCCGCAGTACATCAGCGGAGCTCGTGCGCCGGCCCCCGGGAGCACCAGGCGCAGGTTGGCGCGGCCGTCGCCGAGGGGCACCAGGTCGCCGTCCAGGCCGAACCGCTTCCCGTAGGCGAGAGCCACCTCCGCGGCCGCCCGTTCGTTGCCGGGCGGGTTCACCGTGTCGATCCGGAGGAGCTCACGAGTGAGTTCGACGACTTCGCGACGGTCGGGGGACGGCACCACGTCCGGGGAACTCGCCACGGCGCTACCTCCTGGGTTCCGGATGTGCAGAACGACTTCGCGCCCCACTGTGGCAAGCTTGGCTGGTTTCGAATACAGCCAAGTGAAAGGTGTTGGCCGGATGGGCCCCGAGCGGCTGGCGTCCCTGATCGAGCCGTGGCTCGCCGGCGACGTACCCGTCTACGTCGCGGTTTCCGCCGGCGTCCGCAGCCTGGCGCTCGACGGCCGGCTGCCGGTCGGCACGCGGCTGCCCTCGGAGCGCGCTCTGGCCGGGGTCCTGGGCGTGAACCGGACGACGGTGAGCGCCGCGTACAACGTGCTGCGGCAGGAGAGCTACCTGCACAGCGCCCACGGCGCGGGCAGCCGGATCAGCCTGCCGGCGACGCCCGCGCAGCGGCCGGACGCCCAAGCCGGCGAGCCGGCCGAGGTCCTGGACCTCACGGTGGCCGCGCTGCCCGCTCCGGGTCAGCTGCCCGATGCGGCGCGGGCGGCCGCGGCGGACCTGTCCGCCCAGCTCGCCGGCCACGGTCTCCACCCCTTCGGCCTGCCCGCGCTGAGAGCCGCGGTGGCCCACCACCTCACCGGGCGCGGCCTGGAGACCCGAGCCGAGCAGGTCCTCGTGATCAGCGGCGTCCTGCAAGGCTGGAACCTGCTGCTGCGCGCGCTGGGCCGCCCCGGCGCCCCGGTGCTGGTCGAACAGCCCACCTATCCCGCCGTCCTCGACGCCGTCCGCGCCCACCACCTGCGCCCGGTCCCGTTGCCGGTCACCGCGGCCGGCTGGGATCGGCCCGCCGCGGGCACGACGCTGGCCCACCTGACCCCGGACGGTCAGAACCCCACCGGCCTGGTCGCCGGCGAGGCGGCCCGCCGGCGAGTGCTCGCCGGCCTGCGAGGCGCGGTCGTCGCGGTCGACGAAACGTTCGCCGACCTGGTGCTGGACGGTCCCGCGCCCCCGCCGGCCGCAGTCCTGCGCCGGGACGTCGTGACCCTGGGGTCGATGAACAAGGCGTTCTGGGCCGGCTTGCGCATCGGCTGGGTCCGAGCCGAGCCGGGTCTCCTCGCCCGGCTCGCGCAAGAGCGCGCCTCCGTCGACCTCGGCAGCCCGGTCCTGGACCAGCTGGTCGCCGTCCGGCTCCTGCACGACGCCGACGTCATCCTCGCCGAGCGGCGTGACCACCTGCGCCGGTCCCGCGCCGCCCTCGAGCGGGCCCTGCGCGCCCGGCTGCCGGACTGGCGGTGGTCCTCCCCGAAAGCCGGGATGGCGCTGTGGGTCGAGCTCCCGCAGCCGAGCGCGACCCGCATCGCCTCGGCGGCCCTCGAGCTCGGTCTCCGGATCACTCCCGGCCCGCGCTTCACCGTGGACGGCACGGCCGATCGGTGGCTCCGGCTGCCGTTCACCGTGCCCGCCCACCAGGCGGACTTCGTCGCCGGCTTGCTCGCGGAAGCCTCGCTCCGGTCCGCGGCGCCACCGGACCGGGACCTGCACGTCTCCCGCTGGACGGCCTGAGCTGCCTGGCCATCGAGCACTCCGACGACGGCTCAGAACCACCGGGTGACGGCTCGGTCGAACGCACCACCGTCCGGAGTGCGGTCGCCGGCCCAGGCGACGATGCCGTCCGGCCGGACGAGTACCGCGCCGAGGCCGAGGTCGTCGTGTGCCGCGCCGGTCGCGTACCGGATCCGGTCGTCGTGGAGCGACGCCGCCTCGCGCAACTGCCCCTCGGCGGTGAAGTCGAGAACGACGCCGCAGCCGTCCCGCAGCAGCTCGCCGAGGCGGGTGCCGTCGGCCAGGCGGAAGTCCGGCGCGGTGCGGCCGGCCAGCGGGTGTTCGCCGCCGAGCTCGTAGCGGAGCGACGTGCCCGAGGTGCGCTCGAAGACGTACGTGGTGCCGTCGCGGGTCTCCAGCAGGTCGCGCACCACGGCCTGGACCGCCCGGGAGTGCGGGTCCGGCCGCATGGTCGCCACCTGGGCGCGCGACCAGTCGAGCACCCGCGCGCCGATCGGGTGGCGTTCGGCGGTGTAGGTGTCGAGCAGGCCTTCCGGCGCGTGCCCGCGCACCGTCGCCGCGAGCTTCCAGCCCAGGTTGACCGCGTCGCCGAGGCCGAGGTTGAGCCCCTGCCCGCCGAGCGGGGAGTGGATGTGCGCGGCGTCGCCGGCGAGCAGGACGCGGCCGCGCCGGTAGGTGGTCGTCTGCATCGCCCGGTCGGTGAAGGTCGAGGCGAGGTGCACCTCGCCGAGCGTCACGTCGGTGCCGGAGACGCGGCGCAGCACCGACTGGAGGTGCTCGCGGGTCAGCGGCCGGGAACGGTCGTACGCGCCGCCGTCGAAGTCCATGATGCCGAAGTGGCCGGGCTCGGACATCGTGAGGTACATGCCCGCCGGGGTCAGGGCGAAGCCGCGGCGCAGCTTCTCCGGATCGGCGAGCGTGGCCAGCGCGAGGTAGCCGGTGAACTGCGGTTCGGTCCCGGCGAAGTCGAAGCCCGCGAGGCGGCGCACCGCACTGCGGCCGCCGTCGCAGCCGACGAGCCAGCGGGCCGGGTACTCCTGCTCGCCGGCCCGGGCGGCCACGGTTTCGCCGTCCTGGGTGACGGCGGTGACGGTGACCCCGCGCCGGATCTCGACGCCGAGCTTTTCGGCCCGCTCGGCCAGCACCGTCTCCACCGCCTCGAGGCTGGTCATGATGCCGTCGGAGGCCGGGCTGGGCAGCCGGTAGGGCAGCCGGGCGAGGTCGACGTCGGCCGGGTCGAGCATCATCCCGGCGAAGTGGCCGACCGTCCGCGGGGGTGCCGGCTCGTCCGGCACCGGCGTCTCCGGCACGCCTGACGCCGTCAGCAGGGCCGGCAGCATCCCGCGGCGGTAGAACGCTTCGACCGAGCCGGCCGACAGGCCCCGCATGCCGAGCGGGAAGCTGCGCCACGGGGTCCGCGCCTCCGGCTCCCGTTCGAGGACCAGTACCGAGCAGCCCGCGAGCCCGAGCTCGCCGGCGACGAACAGGCCGACCGGACCGGCCCCCACGATCACAACGTCATGCATGGCAGTTCCCTTCTCGAGGTGTGCCCCGAGACTGGCGACCGCCGCGCACACCAGACGCACACCGCGCGCACACCACGGGTTTGCCCGGTCAGGGACGGGACAGCGAGGCCGGGTCGGCTTGGGTCACGGCGGTTTCCGCGTCCAGCTCCCAGCCCCGCGCGTACGCCGCGGCGAACTCGTCCGCGCCCGACGCGGCCCGGACCCGGCGGGTGAGCTCGCGGATCTGGGGATCGGTGCGGTCGTGCGCGCCCCGCAGCCGGGCGGCGACCCCCAGCAGCACGGCCGGCTCGTGCCGCCGCCCGAGTGCTTCGGCGAGCGCGGCGGTGTACACCGTCACCAGCGAGAGGATCGGCAGGTCGCGGGCGACCAGCGCGGCGGCGTACGCGGCCCGCAGTGCCTTGTCCGCGCCGGCCAAGTCACCCTGGGCCAGGCAGAGCGCGGCACGGGCGCCGGCGACCAGGGTCCGGGCGTGGTCCGAGGGGAACGCGGTATCGCCGGGCAGACCGCGTTCGGCGGCGTCGAGCAGAGCATCGGCCCGGTCCAGGTCACCGAGCCGCACTCGCAAGTCGGCCTCCCGGGCGTCGATCAGCACCAGCATCTCCGCCGACGACGCGCGCAGCGCCCGCTCCCGGGCGGCGGCGAGCACCGCCATCGCGCGGTCGGTTTCGCCCCGCCGCACGTGCAGGTCGATCCAGCGCAGGTCGCTGTAGAACTGGTCGCCGAGGCTGAGCGCACCGAACTCGCTCGCCAGCGTCCGCGCTTCGCGCAGGTCGGCCAGCGCACCGTCGAGGTCGTCATAGCACCGCAGCTGGGCTCGCATCGGCAGCGTCGCCGCCTGGCCCCAGCGGTCGCCGGCCCTCCGGAAGCCGGCCAGGGCCGCTTCCACGTGGACGCGCACCCGATCGAGCGCACCGGTGTTCTCGGCGAACTCGGCCTGGAACATGTGGGCCAGCCCGGACAGCCACGCGTCGTCGCCGTCGGCCAGGCGCTGGAAGGCCGGGATCGCGGTCTCCTCTTCCAGCAGGAAGAGCAGCACCGGGCCGAACACGCGGTAGTGCGCCGGCAGCCCCGGGTGCGCGAGCAGCCGGCCGGCCAGCTCTCGCATCTCCGCCCGGTCTTCCGCGGCCTCCCCGGCGGTGATCCCCGACAGGATGTCCGCCCGGTTGAGCAGGTAGACGGCTCGGGCGCAGTCGCGTTCGGCCGTCGGCTCGCCGCCGGGCACCGCCAGCGCCGCACCCAGCCAGTGGTCGGCGTCGGCCGTGCGGCCGAACATCTGCCAGTACCAGGTCATGGCGAGCACGAGGGTGATCGCGGCGGCGGCGTCACCGGTGGCGCACAGGTGCCGCAGGGCGGCGATCGTGTTGTCGTACTCGGCGCCGAAGACCTGCATGGCCCGCACCTGGTCGTGGCCGCGCAGGCCGGGTTCGTGGCGGGCCATCAGCTCGGTGAAGTGGGCGGCGGCCAGGTCGCGGGTCGTGCCGAGCTCACCGGAGCCGGTCAGCCGGGCGGTGCCGTACTCGCGGAGGGTTTCAAGCATGCGGTAGCGGCCGGATCCGGTCGGCGGCTGCAGCAGCGACCGGTCGACGAGGGCGGCGAGCAGTTCGGGGATCTCGTCGGCCGGCACGGCCGTGCCGGCGCAGACGGCGGCGGCCGAGGCCGGGGTGACGCCCCCGGGCAGGATCGAGATCCGCTCCGCGACGGTGCGTTCGTGCTCGTCGAGCAGCTCCCAGCTCCAGGCGATGACCGCCCGCAGGGTGCGGTGCCGGGCCGGCGCCGTGCGGTGGCCGGTGGTGAGGAGCCGGAACCGGTCGGCGAGCCCGTCGGCGAGGTCGGGCAGGGCCAGCGTGCGCAGCCGGGCGGCGGCGAGCTCGAGGGCGAGCGGCAGGCCGTCCAGGCCGCGCACCACGCGCACGATGCCGGGCAGCGTGGTCTCGTCGACGGCGAAACCGGGGCGCACGGCGGCGGCCCGCTCGGTGAACAGGCGCACCGAGGCCACCGTGGCGGCCTGGTCGACGTCGACGTCCGGCTCGGGCAGCGCGAGCGGGCCCAGCGGCACGAGTGCCTCGCCGTCCACTGCGAGGGGTTCGCGGCTGGTGGCGAGCACCCGCACCCCGGGACAGCGGGGGAGCAGTGCCGCGACCAGATGGGCCACCGCCTCGATCAGGTGCTCGCAATTGTCGAGCAGCAGCAGGGTTTGCCGGCCGCCGAGCTCGCGGACGAGAACGTCCAGCTCGTCACCCTCGAGCCGCCGGTGGACGTCGAACAGGGCACCGCCCCGCAGCCCGATCCCGGCGAGCACGGCCGGGCCGATCTTCGCCGGTTCGGTGACGGGCGCGAGGTCGACGAAGCAGGCGCCGTCGCGGTATTCGTGCTGGTGCCGGTGGGCGGCTTCCAGTGCCAGCCGGGTCTTCCCGGCGCCACCGGGGCCGAGGACGGTGACCAGGCGTCCGGTGGTGAGCAGGGCGCCGATCCGGGCGAGGTCGTCGTCGCGGCCGATGAAGCTGGTCAGCGACGCGGGCAGGGCGGACGGCGGGACCCGGCGGGGTCCGGTCGCGGGCCGCCGTCCGGTTTCCGCCGTGCCGGCCGAGGTGTCCAGCAGGCGCAGGTGGCGGTCCCGCAGGGCGGTGCCCGGGTCGGCGCCGAGGTCCTCGGCGAGGGTCCGGCGGACCCGCTCGTAGACGGCCAGCGCTTCGGCCTGCCGCCCCTGGGCGGCGAGTGCGTCCATCAGCAGTCCGGCCGCCCGCTCGTGCGCCGGGTACTCGGCCAGCAACCCGGTCAAGCGGGTAGCGGCCACTTCGGCGCGCCCCAGCGACAACTCGGCGCCGGCGAGGTCGGCGACCGCCTCGATCGACACCCGCGCCAACCGGGTCGCCACCGTCGGCGCGACCGCGGCGATCACCGCGGGCTCGGTACCGGCGGGTTCGCCCCACAAGGCCACGGCCTCGGCGAGCGCGGCCCTCGCGGCCTCCGCGTCACCCGCCCGCAGCCCGTCTCGCCCAGCCGCGGTGAGCTGCTCGAAGCGCAGCGCGTCCACGTCGGCGGCGGCCACCGCCAGCCGATAGCCGCCCGCGACCTGCACGATCCCGGCCGGGGTGAGCGTGCGACGCAGCCGGGAGACGAGGGTCTGCAGGGCGGAGGCGGGCCCGGACGGCGGTTCCTCGCCCCAGATCGCGTCGACCAGCACGCCCGGCTCGACCGCACGGCCCCCGGCGAGCGCGAGCCGGACCAGCAGGGCCTGCAACCGCGCGCCCGGCACGGGCAGGACCACGTCACCGCGAGCCACCTCGAACGCCCGCAGCAGCGTGATGCGAAGCCGGGCACCACCGTCCATCTCCCGATCTTCGCGCGCCCGCCCGCGCCACCTCGAACCAGGGCGGCCGTGTCAGCGCCGTGTGCGTCCCGTGTGAGCGGCCCGCCGCAGTCTTGCGCCACCACGAACGCCACGAACCACGGAGGAACCGATGACCGAGACGGACGACGCAGGCAGCTGGGTCCGGACCTGGGGCGCTTCGCCCCAGAGCGCCCACGACGGGTTCGGCTCGCTCGACGACCACCCGCCGCTCGCCGACGTGACCCTCCGCCAAGTCGTCCGCATCGGCGGCGGCGGGCGCCGGGTGCGCATCCGCTTCACCAACGAGTTCGGGACCGCGCCCCTCACCATCGGCGCGGCACAGCTGGGCCTCGCGGCCCCCGGCGGTGCGGTGCGGGCCGGCAGCGAGCGCGTGCTGACCTTCTCCGGCGCCCCGGCCGTCACCGTCCCGGCCGGCGCGCCCGTCCTCAGCGATCCGGTCGACCTGCCCCTGCCCGCGCTCGCCGAGCTGTCCCTCAGCCTCTACCTGCCGGAGCGCGTGGAGACCTGCACCTGCCACGACCCCGTCCTGGACACCGGCTGGACGATCCCGGGCGACGCCGTCGCCGCTCCCACGCTGCCGGAGAACGCCGGGGACCTGCCGGTGCGGGCTCTGATCTCCGCTGTCGAAGTACTCCCCGACGCCCCGGCGAAGGCGATCGTGGTGCTCGGCGACTCCCGCACCGACGGCGCCGGCTCGACCCCGGGCACCCACCACAGCTGGCCGGAACTGCTGGCCGGGCGGCTCGGCACCGGGTACGTGGTCAACCAGGGCATCAGCGGCAACCGGATGCTCGACGACGGCATCGGCACCGCCGGCCTGGCCCGCTTCGACCGCGACGTGCTGGCGACACCCGGCCTCGGCCACGTGGTGCTGTCCATCGGCGGGGACGACATCATCATCTCCGCTGCCCCGCGCGACGACACTTCCCTCGCCGACTTCCTGAAGATGTTCCCCGGCGCACCGGTGACGACGGACGACGTCATCGCCGGCTACCGGCAGCTGATCGCCCGGGCGCGCGAACGCGGCGTGCGGGTCTACGGCACGACCATCGCGCCCTTCGAGGGCTCGGAGCTGTACACACCGGAAGGCGAGAACGCGCGCCAGACGGTCAACGAATGGATCCGCACCGGCGGCGCCTTCGACGCCGTGCTGGATTTCGATGCCGTCTGGCGCGACGCGGACCACCCCGGCCGGATCAGGGACGACCTCCACGCCGGCGATCATCTGCACGGCAGCGACGCGGGTTACCGGGCCCTCGCCGACTCCGTCGACCTGTCGCTGTTCGGCTGAGCCGGCCGGGCCGTCGAGAGGGTGCTCAGCTGCCGGTGACGAACTCCACCACCGCCTTGCCGAACAGGTCGGGTTCTTCGAGGTGGCCGAAGTGACCGCTGTGCTCCAGCACGACGAGGCCGGCGGCGGGGATCAGCTCGGCCAGTTCGTGCGCCCAGCGGACTCCGCAGATCACGTCGAACCGGCCGACGAGCACCAGCGCGGGCACGGTCAGCGCCCCCAGTGCTGCCCGGTCGTCGATCGTGTCCGGTACGAGCCGCGCGTCCAGTCCGGAGATGTGCGTGCCGCGCACGGCCGCCCTCAGGGGCGCGAACTCCGCCTCCCGGCCCCAGTAGTCGGCGAAGTAGGCCGGCATCAGGCCGCGCAGCGCGGCGGTCATCTCGTCGTCGTCCGAGATGGACGCGGTCGCCTGGAGGGCGGCCAGCACGGCGGGCAGCTCGGGCCGGTCGGCGTTGCGGCGGGCGAACTCGGCGACGTTGCGCTGAGCTTCGGCGCCGTGCTCCGGCCCGGTGACCGGGGCGCTTTCGTACAGCACCACCCCGGCGACCCGGCCGGGGTGGTGCAGCGCGAAGTACTGCGCGACGAACCCGCCGTGGGAATGGCCGAGGAGGTGGGTCGTGGCCAGGCCGAGGTGGTCCAGCAGGGCGAGCAGGGCGCGGGCGTACCGGTCGCGGGTGTACCCGTGCGGGTGGGACGCCAGCCGCCCCGAGCCGCCGGTGCCGATCGGCTCGACGTAGACCAGGGTCAGGTGCTCTTCGAGCGCGGGCATCCGGAGGTACGCCCAGTCCACGCCGGGGCCGCCGGGAAGGGCGACGCACACCGGCCCGCGGCCGTGCACGTGGTAGCGCTGAAGGATGCCGTCGAGCTCGACGGTGTGGGTGCCGATGTCCATGGGACTTCTCCGATCGCGAGGTGCTGGGACACCGGCACGATGGCTTCGGGGAAGGAAAGTTCGATCCGGCCGGCATGGCGTGCGTCACACCGCGGTGCCCGGGTCGAGACCGGGAAGAATGATCTGGTGATCCCCATCGACATCGAGCTGGCGCGCAGCGCCCGGGCCGGCAGCGTGAGCGCCCTCGGGACGTTGCTCGCCCGGCATCAGGCCGGTCTGCGCGCGGTGGCGCTGAGCATCCTGGGCCACGGCCCGGACGCCGAGGACGCGCTGCAGGACGCCGCGCTGCAGGCGTTGCGGCGGATCGGCACCCTGCGCGACCCGGCCGCGGCGGGCCCGTGGCTGCGGGAGATCGTCCGCAACGCCTGCCTCGTGCGCCTGCGCGCCGCGCGCCGGGTCGTGCCGGTCGCGGACCCGAGGCCGCCGGCCGATCTCGCGACCCCGGAACGCGTTCTCGACGACCACGTGTCCCGCGACTGGATCTGGCACGCGATCGACAGCCTGTCCCCGGCGTTGCGGGAGGTGGTCCTGCTGCGCCACTTCAGCGACGTCACGTCGTACGAGCAGATCGCCGCGGCCTGCCGGCTTCCGGTGGGCACGGTGCGCAGCCGGCTGAACCAGGCGCGGACCAAGCTGTCCGAAGCACTGCTGGCCACCGCCGACCGCGCGTACGACGACGCCGCCGCGCGCAACGCCGCCAGCGCCCGAGAGGCGACCGACACGCTGGCCGCCGCCCGGCGCGGCGAATTCGCCGGCGTCGTCGCCGACCGCTGGACACCGGACCTGCGGATGACCAGCGGCCAGGGTTTCCAGGGCGGGCCGGGCATGGCCGTGGCGGGCATGGAAGCGGACCTGGCCTACGGCGTGACCCAGCACCTCGTCAACGCCGTCACCAGCCGCGACTTCACCGTCTGGGAAATGGCGATGGTCAGCCCGTCGCACGATCCGCAGCACTGCCCGCCGGCCGTGGTCTGGCTCATGTCGCACGACGAAGGCCGGGTCCACCGTCTGCGCCTGTTCTTCCCGGCGAGCTGAGGAGCACACCGGGCCCGTCTCGCGGACGGAGTGGTCGATACGCAACCGTTCCGTCTCGTGCCGGCTTCGACCGATGAGCGACCCCGTTCCCCCGGCGCCCGGCGGCGCGCGCCCGGCGGGCCGGTCCTGCAGGACGACGTCACCGCAGCGCTGACGGAAGCCTTCTTCGCGGAGCTCGCCGCCGTCGGCTACGGAAGGCTGTCGCTGGAGGCGGTGGCCAACGCGCCGGCGCGGGGCGACCTCCGTGCGTTCCTCCAGGACGCGATCGACGCCCTCAGTCATCCCCAGGCCCGCCGTGGTGCAGCTGCCCACCCAGGAGCACTACGTCGAGCGGCTGATCGACCACATCGTCCGCTCGCTGGGTGGGCACTGCCCGGCCTAGGTCAGTTCCCTTTGCCGCCCGGTTCCCACGTCAGTGGCGGTTGCCGTGCGGTGCCCAGATCCGGAACCGGCCGCTGTCGTAGAGCAGCCCGAGCTGGTAGAGCATGCCGTCGTAGTAACGGGCTCGCCCGGCCGGGATCGGCGTGGTCCAGAAATCGCGGACGAAGGCGTTCTTGTCCGGATTGGTGGCCGAAATCGCCGATGTCGAGTTCATCGCTACGAGCCCCTCGGCGTGCGCGGGCTCGTAGGTGTTCTGGCCGGCGGTCAACGGTGTGCCGTCGAGGTGGTACCGGCTGACGTAGGTGCTGACACCCTGTCCCTGGAAGAACCGCTCCAGCGTGTCGGAATACCGCGTCTCCCACGGCTTGACGCCGTACCAGGACGCGTCGACGTTCACGTTGGCGATGGCGCGCCACGCGTCTTCCTGGAAGTTGTGGTCGTAGGCGTTGTCGGTCACCGTCTCGTTCGGCCGCAGGTACGGCGTGCCGTCGAAGTTGGCGTAGTCCGGTGCCAGTCCCGTCGCCGGGTTCGCCGCGCTCCGCAGCAGGTTCTCACCGGCGGTGTACGCCTGGTCCCACAGGTCGCGGTCCGCCGGGTCGGCCTCCGCGAAGACCTTGTAGAAACCGGTCAGGCTGTACGAGGGGTCGGTGAAGCCGACCGCGCCCGGCGGCGAGAACGTCGGCAGGAAGGACTTGCGGTCGAACATGTCGACGCCGCCGTGGTCCGACTCGTGCCACATCGCGTGCAGGATCTGCTTCGCCTGCTGCCCGTAGGCGTAGGTCCCGGTCCGGTCGCCCCAGCGGCCCGACGCGAAGTCGAGCGCCGCGGCGATCCACTGGTCGCCGTCCGGCGCCACACCGGTGTCGATGATCTTCCCGGTCGTGTCGGTGTGCCAGGCGAAGTAGTACTGCTCCGGACCGCTCTGGAACTGCATCTTGGTCTTGGCGAAGTTCCACAGCGCGTCGAACTCCTGCTGGTGGCCGAGCTGCACCGCGATCATCATGGCGTAACCCATGCCTTCGGTGCGCACGTCCTGGTTGCCGATGTCCTCGACGTAGGCCAGGTCCGGCGCGAGCCGGTAGTACAGCGTCTGGCCGTCGTACCGGTCGGCGGCGGTGCCCGGGCTACCGTGGAAGAGCTGCTGCCAGGTGGCTTCGATCTTGGCGTCGACCTGTCTCTTCGGGTAGCCGGCCCGGGCGAACGCGTCGGGGTAGGGGCCGGCGTGCAGGTTTCCCGGCGGATCGTGTGGTGCGGCGGATGCGGTCGCGGATACGGAGGACAACAACGCAGCTGCCGAGAGAATCACGACGCCGAGTTTCGCTGTCTTGCGCATACGACACCTCCTCGTGTCAGAGCGGGAACGGTGGCCGCGAGGCCGTTGTCAACCGCGCGATCGGCGCGCGGTCGGCCTGGAGACGAATGCGGGACAGGACCTAGCGGAACACCTCCGGCCGGTCCTTCGCGAGGTTGATCAGCCCGCCGGCGTCGAGCATGGCGACGAGGAACGGGTCGGCCGCCGCGCCGCGCACCATCGTGCCCGTCGTCAGGTTGGTGAACTCACCGGTGGTGAGGTCCACCCGCACCCGGTCGCCGTCGTCCGCCAGGTCCGGATTGAGCCCGATCTCCAGTGCGGGCAGGCCGATTTCGAAGCAGTTGCGGTAGAACGTCCGCGCGAACGTCTCCGCGACCACGCAGCCGATTCCCGTCGCCTGCAACGCCTTCGTGGCGATCGCGCGGCCCGACGACTGCCCGAAGTGCTTGCCGGCGAACACGATGTCGCCGGGCCGCACCTTCTTCGGGAACTCCGGGTTGAGATCCTCCAGCACGTGCTGCACGAGCACGTCCATGGGTTCGAACACGTACTGCGTCTTCACGAGCCGGTCGGTCGGGATGTTGTCCCCGAACCGCCAGCAGCGGCCTTCGTACTTCACGCGGTCCTCCCTGCGATGACGCCCGCCACGGCCGACGCGGCGACGGTCTCCGACGACGCCAGGTACATCGACGCGTCGGGGCTGCCGTTGCGGCCGGGGAAGTTGCGGGCGTGCGTGGAGATCATCGCCTCGTCCGAGGCCAGGGCGCCCATGTTGTACGCCTGGTTCGAGCCCGTGCTCGGCGGGAACCACGTCGCCCCGGCCTCGTGCAACGCGAGCACGAGCCCGTCCCGCGCCGCCTCGGCGAACACCTCACGGCTGGAGGGCACGAGGTGGAACCGGACGTCCGGGTGCACGTGGCGCCCGGCCAGGACCTCCGCCGCCGCGCGGAAGTCCTCGAGCCGGCCGCCGCCGTGGCCGCCGAGCTCGGCGTACTGGACGGGCGTGCCCGCGACCTCCGTCACCGGCTTGACGTTGCCGACGGTCGGCGGGCAGGCGACCTGCGGGTCGACCTCGCCGACGTCGAAGCGCAGCACCTGCGCCGCCTCTTCGCCGTCGCCGCGCACCAGCAGGTCCGGCGCGTCGCCCGGCAGCGTCCGCACGAATGCTTCGGTCACCTCGTCCGGCTCGACGAAGCTGCACTTCGCCCCGAGGTCCACGCACAGCAGCGGGAACAGCCAACGGTCCCAAAAGGACAGTGCGCGCACGTACGGTCCGCCGAACTCGACGGCCCGGTAGTTCAGCTCGCCCTCGCCGATGCGGCCGACGAGCCACAGCGCGACGTCGCGGGGGGTGACGCCGGGCCTCGGCGTACCCTCGAGGTGAACGCGCGTGGTTTCCGGTACCTTGAACCACGCCTTCCCGTACGGCAGCACGGTTCCGGCGTGCGAGTCGTTGCCCAGCGCCACGGCGAGCGCACCCATCGTCCCGTGCACGGGCGTGTGGCTGTCGGAGCCGACCACGATCATGCCGGGCCTGATGTGTCCATTGCGGACGACCGCGTGGTGCAGGTTGCCGTTGCCGCAGTCGTACAGCGTCAGGCCGTGCTTGCGGGCCCATTCCCGGTTGTGCCGCAGCACGTTCGCCTGCTGCTCGGTGGGCGGGGCGAAGTGGTGGTCGAACACCAGCACGGCCCGCTCGGGCTCGGGAATGGGCGTGTTCACGCGCTTCTCGTACACCTGCGAGGTGAGGTACCCGGACAGGTCGTGCATGATCAGCCGGTCGACCTTCGCGACCACGATCTCCCCGGGGTCCACGGAATCCCGGCCGCTCGCGCGGGCGAGGATCTTCTCGACGAGGTTCACGCGACCACCGCCGTCGCCACGATCTCGCGCGGGTCGGTGATGACGCCGCGGATCGCCGAGGCCGCGGCGGTCGCCGGGCTCGAAAGGAAGATCTTCGCGTCGTAGCTGCCCATGCGGCCCTGGAAGTTGCGGTTGGCGGTGGACAGCGTGGTCTCGCCGTCGGCCATCGCGCCGCCGTTGCCCGCGCACGCGCCGCAACCCGGGTTGGTGATCATCGCGCCGGCGTCGATGAGCTTCGTCAGCACCCCGTTTTCCGCCGCCTTCGCCATGATCTTCGCCGACGCCGGGGTCACGATGAGCCGCAGGCCCGGCGCGACGCGGTGGCCGGCGAGCACGTCGGCCGCGATCACGAGGTCGTCGTACTTGGCGTTGGCGCACGAGCCGATGAACACCTGGTCGAGCTTGGTCCCGGCGACGTCGCCGACGCCGACGACGTTGTCGACCGTGTGCGGCACGGCGATCTGCGGCGCCAGGGTCGGCCCGTCGAGGTGCACGGTCGCGCGGTAGGTCGCGTCTTCGTCGGGCAGCAGGATGTCCAGCTCGTCGCGGGGCACTCCGGCCTCGTCGAGGTAGGCGAGCGTGGTGGCGTCCGGGGCCACGTAGGCGTTCTTGGCGCCCATCTCCATCGCCAGGTTGCAGAACGTCATGCGTTCCGACACGGACATGCCCGCGACGTAGGAGCCGGAGAACTCGGCCGAGTCGTAGGTGAGCCCGTCGGCACCGAGATCGCCGATGAGCTTGAGCATCACGTCCTTGGCGTACACGCCGGGGGCCAGGTCGCCGTCGATGACCACGCGGACCGACTCGGGCACCTTCACCCACAGCTTGCCGGTGACCCACGCGGCGGTGATCTCGCTGAACCCGACGCCGGTACCGAAGGCGCCCAGCGCGCCGTAGATCGTCGAGTGCGAGTCGGTGCCGATGATGAACTGGCCGGGTCGGACGAGCCCGTGCTCCATCAGGACGATGTGCGCGATGCCGCTGTTGACGTCGAAGAAGTTCTTGACGCCCATCTTCTTCGCGAACTCGCGGCACAGCGCGTGGTCGGCGGCCGTCTTCGCGTTCATGGCGGGGGAGAGGTGGTCCATCACCATCGCCACGCGGTCGACGTCGAAGAGCTTCTCGACGCCCATCTTCTCCAGCGTCCGGATGCACCGCCAGCTCGCGGTGTGGCTCATGTACAGGTCCGGGTACGCGTCGACGATCTGCCCGGGCGCGAGGTCCGCGACGCCGGACGCGCGCTCGATCGCCTTTTGCGCGAAGGTCTTGCCGGTCACTGGGTTCCTCCTGCCGCGAAGCTCGCCATCAGGTGCGGGATCAGGCCGCCGTCGGCCATGATCTCCCGCAGCACCGGCGGGTACGGGCTGAACGGGAAGGTCCGCCCGGCCATCCCGACCGTGCCCGCGTCGTAGTCGACCCACAGCTCGCCGCCGTCGGTGGCCGCTTCCGCCGCGGCGGGCGACTCGACCGCGACGAGCCCGGTGTTGATGGCGTTGCGGAAGAACACGCGGGAGAAGGAGGCCGCGACGACCGCCTTGATCCCGGCGCCGAGCAGGCAGGTGGCCGCCTGCTCCCGCGCGCTGCCGCAGCCGAAGTTGCGGCCGGCGACGATCACGTCGCTCGCCCGCAGCCGTTGTTGCGTTTCCGGCCCCAGCGGCTCGAAAGCGTGCTCGGCGAGCTCCGCCGGGTCGATGCTGACGAGGTAGCGGCCGGGGATGATGACGTCGGTGTTCACGTTTTCGCCGAAGGTGATGATCTTGCCTCCGACGCGATGTGCACTGCTCATGGTGGGTCTCCGCTCGAAGTTCCGGTGGTGTGCCGTGTCCGGTCAGGGGCTGGTCTCCTCCAGGAACCACTCGGTCGGTACGGCGTGCCCGAGGTCGCGTTCTTCGGCCAGCGCGAGAGCCCGCGCGCACACGGCCGCGAACTGCACGCCCATGCCGGTGTTGTTGGCGAACACGGTGATGTCGTCGTGGCTCGTGCGGCCGGGCGCCTCGCCGAGCAGCAGGTCGCCCAGCTCGCGGATGTCGTCCCACGCCAGCAGGCCGCGCTCGACGGGCCCGAGGATGTCGTACTGCTTGTCGTGGTGCACCTGCTCGCGCGAGAGCACGGTGATGCGGGCCGCGCGGTCGAACGTCGTGTCGTCCAGCTCGCGCCGGGTGGCCGTGCCGTCCGGCGAGGTGATGGCCGTGACGTGCGTGCCGGGGTCGAGCCACGCGCCGTCGAAGCACGGCTCCATGGCCGCGGTGGCGCACGTGACGATGTGGCAGCCCGCGACCGCGTCACGCCGCTCGTCGACGGCCACGATCTTGCGACCGGTCTTCTCGCTCCACACCTTCGCGAAGTGTTCGCGGTGCTCGGGCGTGGGGCTGTACACGCGAACCTCTTCGATGTCCGGTCGCACCATGAGCAGGCACTCGAGGTGCGCCTCGGCCTGCCAGCCGGAGCCGAACATCCCGGCGACCGTCGCGTCCGGATTGGACAGTTCGCGGATGCCGAGCGCGGAGGTGGCGCCGACGCGCATCTTCTGGATGAAGCTGTCGTGCATGATGGCGAGCGGTTCCAGGGTGGTCAGGCTGTAGAGCGTGACGAGCCCGACGTAGCGGCCGCCGGGCGCGGCCGGGATGAGCCGCCGCCGCTGCACGCCGCTCGGCAGCGTCTCGACGCCGGCGATGTCGGACGTGATCCGCAGCGCCCACACGCCGCTGGAGACGTTGCCACCTTCCTGGGACTTGAACCGGAAGCGGAAGCCGGGGTGGCGGCTGTCCTCGACCGGGAAGTAGGTGTGGTTGCGCGGCCGGTTGGCGCCCTGGCCGGACGAAAGCTCCTTGTACGCGGTCTCCAGCGCGCCGAGCGTTTCGCCGGCGGTGAGCACCTGCTCGATGTCGCCGTTGGAAAGGATCCTCACCGTTGTGCTCCTGTCAGGTGTTCGGGTTCGCCGTCGGTGACGCGAACGGTTTCGGCCACGGCCGCGGTGCCGCCGTCGGCGAAGGCGACCTCCACGGACACCGCGCCCGCTTCGCCGTCGGCCAGCACGCTTTCGGGGTTCTGCGCGCGGAATTCCCCCGCGGTGGACAGGTCCGCCTGGTTGACCCAGCGGACCTCGGTTGCCGCGCCTTCGGGCAGCTTCGCCAACGCGGGCGCGGCGGCCTCGGCGAGAGCGCCGACGGTGACGCCGGCCTTGGCCGCGCCGATCGCCTTCGCGAGGGCCTCCTTCAGGGCGTCAGGCCAGCCGCCGTCATCGAGCACGCGGCTCGAGTGCACCCAGTTCATGCGGTACTGGCCGGTGACGGCGAAGGACGTCACGCCGTCCGAGGTGGACAAGGAGATCGGGTACAGGTCGAGGAACCCGCCACCGCGCAACGCGCGTTCCACGGTTTCGACGCGGCTGCCCGCGGTGCTGCCCGCGACCGTCGCCTTCGCCGCGGCGTCGTCCAGGATCCGGCCGGCCGCGCGCAGCAGCTCGGTCTCGGCGGCCGACGGCACCAGCCGCTGCTCGCGCACCAGCCCGCCGAGGCGGCGGACCTCCCAGCCGGGCACCGCGGTGACGATCTCGTCCGCCACGTCGGCGGGCCACAGCGCGGCGTCGACCAGGCCGACGGTGCCGGTCGGCCGGTCGAGCAGGTACTTCGCGACGAGATCGGCGAAGTTCTTGCCGCTGCTGAACTCCGTGACCGTCGACGAGCGCCGCATCCAGTTCTGCACGCGCAGCGAAAGCTTGGTCATGAAGGTAACGGGGCCCTCGACGGGGATCGCCAGCACTCCCTCGTTCCAGTAGAGGCACAGGTTGGTCAGGTAGGCGAGGTCGTCCGAGCGGGACACGTCGGCGTAGACGAGGGCGACGTCGACGCCCTCGGCGGCCATGGCCCGCTGCACCGCGGCCACGCGGTCGTGCCACTCCCGGTCGGGGACCTCGGCGGGATCGAGTACGTGCAACCCTCGTTTCACGCGACGTCTCCTGTCTCGAACAGCTTGCGTTCGGTCGTGATGAGCACTTCGCAGCCGTCGGCGGTCACGCGCACCGGGTCGCCGAGCACGTGGTAGCCGGCCAGCGGCGTGTAGGTGTTGGGGTGGATGATGAACACGGAGTTCTCGGGCAGCACCGTGTGGTTGCCCTCGATGATCGGCGTCTCGTCGAGGTGCAGGCCGTGTCCGTGGCCGCGCACGCGGGTGTACTGGCTCGTGCAGTACTCGCCGTAGCCGTACTTGCGGAACACGTCGTTCTCCGCCACTGCCACCTCGTGGGCGGTGACGCCCGGTCGCACCACGGCCATGCCGGCTTCGACGGCTTCGTTGAACAGGTCGAACGACTTGCGCTGCCCGTCGTCGGCCTTGCCGACCACGGCGGAACGGCAGATCTGCAGCCAGTAACCGTCCATCTTGGGCGTCAGCTCGGTGCGCACCATGTCGCCGGGTTCGAGCAGCCGGTCGCCGGGCGGGGTCATGCCGCGGACCTCGTCGCGGCCCGACGCGATGAGCATGAAGTTGTCCTCGGCGCCCAGGTTCTTCACCCGGGCCTCGACCTCGGCGACGATCCGGTATTCCGGCAGCCCCGGTTCGAGGACGTCGACGAACGCTTCCCAGCCTGCCGCGCACACCACGGCACTGCGGCGCATCCGGGTCAGTTCCCACTCGCTCTTCACGAGCCGGGCGGTGTCGAGCAGCTTCGTCGCCGGCCCGACTTCGGCGCCCGGCGCCGCGGCGCGGATCGTTTCCATGAGCACGAGCGGCACGAGCTCGTGGAGGGCGATCCCGATGCGCCGCGGCGCCAGCTCTCGCAGGACCACGCCCAGTTCCGCCGGGTTCGCCGGGTCGAGCCGGCGGGCCTCGCCGACCCAGCCCCGGGCGGTGAACGCCGCGAGGTCCGACGGCCGGGTCGAGAAGGCGACCGGGTCACCCTCGGCCGGGAAGACGACGAGCGCGGCGCTGCCGGCCGGGGTCACGTCGGTGAAGTAGCGGATGTTCTCGCGCCGCCAGGCCGGGCCGTAGGCGAGCACGACGTCGAGGCCCTGCTCGGCCATCGCGTCGCGGATCTTGCGGTGCCGCAGCCGCAGCTCCGCGCGATCCTCGGGGGACAGGTCCGCTCCGGCGGGTGCCGGGGCGTGGTCGATCGTCATGGTTCCTCCACTGTGGACAGGATCAGGAGCGGGCCATCGCACGCGTGGCCGCCACCGGTGCCCCGGTGATCTCCTGGGTGATCTGCTCGACGGTGCGGCCGCGGGTCTCGAAGGTCGCCACCAGCGCGGCGAGCCCGGCGAGGACCGAGATGACCCCGAAGAGCAGGAAGAACAGGAACTGCGAGGTGTGCATGGCCAGGACGAACCCGGCCAGCGCCGGCATGACGAGGCCGCCGACCTTCTGCCACGCCGCGGCCCAGCCGAGCCCGGTCGCGCGGCTCGCGGTCGGGTAAAGCTCACTGGCGTAGGCGAAGAGCGTGCTGCCGGCCAGGCCGCTGCCGAAGAACGTCGCCAGCGAGCCGAGCAGGATCACCGCGCCGGCGGCGGACGTGGTGCCCCAGAGCAGGCACAGCAGTCCACTGAGGACGAACCCGGCGCCGAGCACCACGCGGCGGCCGATCCGGTTGATCAGCTGCCCGGCCAGCAGCGCGCCGACGACGCCGGCCGTGGTGATGATCGCCGTGTAGCCGAAGCTCTTGAGCAGGCCGACGCCCTGTTTTTCCAGGATCGAGGGCAGCCAGCTCGACAGCCCGTACAGGAACGCCCCGGCGCAGACCTCCATGAACCACAGGGAGATCGTGTAGCGGAGATAGCGTCGGGCGACGAGCGTGCGCACGGTGCCCCGGGTTTCGGGCGCCTCGTGGTGCTCGGCGGGTGCGCTCGTGCCGGTGCCGCGGCAGAGCGTGTCGACGATCGCCGTCCCGGCGGCGAGCCGGCCGCGGCGCAGCAGGTAGCGCACCGACTCCGGCAGCGTGGCCAGCATGACGGCGCCGACGAGCACCGGCACGGTGGCGATCGCGAACATCGCCCGCCAGCCCCACACCGGTACCACCGCGGTGCCGACCGCGGCCGCCGTCGGCAGGCCGATCAGCCAGGCGGCGGTGGCCGCGGTGACGAGCGGCCCGCGGTGACGGGACGGCACGAACTCCGCGATGTAGGGCAGGGCCACGGCGATCTCCGCGCCGAGCCCGATCCCTTGCAGCGCCCGGAAAGTGACGAGTGCACCGAAGCTGGGCGCGAACACGGCGGCCAGCGAGAACAGCGCGTAGACCATGATGGTGATGGCCAGCGGGACTTTCCGGCCGAACCGGTCGGACAAGGTGCCGGCGACGGCTGCGCCGACGAGCATGCCGGCGAACAGGACCGAGGAGAACACCCCGGCCGATGCGCTGGTGAGGTGGAACGTCTTGACGACGCCCGGCAGGACCACCCCGGTCAGGTTGATGACGAACCCGCACAGGAAGTGTCCCAAGAGGACGGTCGCGTAGATTCTGGAGTGCCGCGCGGTGAACGCCGACTCGTCGAGCCGGGCGAGCAGCGCGCGGGATGAGGCGGTGGGGGACGGGGGCATGGCGGGGCCACCTCTCTGTGGCATGGACCAGCGGTTGTGCGCTTCTGCGGACCCCCCTCGGGTCTTCCCCGCTACCGGTCGTCGAGGTTGCCCTGGACGCGGTGGTAGAGCCCGGAGAGCGCGGACAGGAGTTGTTCGCGGACCCCGGGCGTGAGGCCCGCGGTCAGCTCGGCGGTGAACTTGTCGAGCGCGCGCCGCGCGGCGTCCCGCGCCTCCACCCCTTTGGCGGTCAGCTCGAGCTGCATGGTGCGCCGGCTCTTGGCCGACGGCTGCCGGGACAGGAATCCCTGATTGACCAGCTTGTCGACGCTTTCGGACATGGTCGACGGGTTGCGGTGCGCGAGCTTGCACAGCGCGGTGAGCGACGTGTGCCCGGCCCCGACCCGCGACAGGATCCGGTACTGCCGGATGGTGAGCGGCTGATCGAGGCCGGCCAGCAGTTCCGTCTGAAGCCGGGTAAGCCGTCCACCGAGGGCGAGCAGAACCTCGCCCAGGGAGGCGTCCGGTCCCAGCTCGTCGAAGGTTTCGGTGTCGCGAGTTGTCACTTTGGTCCCCGTACGTTCCGGTACCCGAAATAACGTCGAGGCCGACTATACGTCCGCCCGGCGCTCGCTGGGAAGGGGGATTTCGCGACGAAGAAAGCCTTCCGGCCAGTGAAAGGCGGGTGGCTCAGGGGACGAACGGGATCACCGCGACACGCTGTGCGATACCGGATTCGGACGGAACCGGACGACGTCGTCCGGCTCTGCATCCATTCGCGAGGGGCCGGTCCAGGTGCCGTTCGGCGGCTGCCTCGCCGACAAGCCGATCCAGCGCGGCTTGTCGGCGGTCCTCTCGGTGAGACGGCTTCAGCCGTTGCGCACGATCCGCCAGCGGGTGGCGGCCGCGCCGTTGTCGGGGCCCTGGACGGCGAACGCGCCGGTCGCCGTCGAGGTGTTCTCGATCGTCAGCAGCTTGCCGCTGTTGACGTTGCGGATCTTCGCCGTCCCGTCGCCCTGGTCGACGACCGTCCACCGGTGGTCGGCCGTGCCGTTGTCCGACCATTGCAGGACGCGGGCGTTGTCCGCCGTCGACATGTCCAGCACGCCGAGCACCTTGCCGCTGTTGGCGTTGCGGAACCGGACGGCCGTCCCGTCCGTGATGATCTCCCAGTTGTGGTCCGCCGTGCCGCTGTCCGACCACTGCAGCGCGCGGCCGCCGTCGGCGGTGGACATGTTCTCGATGCCCAGCACCAGGCCGCTGCCCACGTTGACCAGCCGGCTCGTCGTCCCGCCGGAGCCGCCCCCGGTGTTCCAATAGACCGTGTAATTGAAGCCCTGCGCGTCATAGAAGGGCACCAGGTTGACCGACGCGCCGTTGGCCTTCGCGCTGAAGGCGAGCGCGGTGGTGCTCGTCCGCGTGACCGAGTTCGGGTCGAGGGACGGCAGCGCGCCGAGCGTGCTGCTGCCGTAGTTGCCGGCCAGGACCACGGGTCCGTAGGTGACCGCGGCGACGTTCGCGTTGTCGTTGGCCGCTTTCAGGGCGACCTTCATGGGCAGCCGGACGGTGACCGTGTCACCCGCGGCCCACGACCGTGACAACGTGGCGTAACTGCCGGGCGTGGCGGTCACGTTCTGCGCGACGCCGTTGACGCTGATGGTCGCCCCGCTCGCCCAGCCCGGGATGCGCAGGCGCATGGCCCAGGTGCCGCTCACGCTGCCGGTGACCGTCAGCGTGGTGGTGTCACTGGCCGGGTAGGACGTCGTCTGCGTGACGGTGATGCCGCGCTGGGTCCAGGTGAGCACCGAGGGCAGGAACAGGTTCACGATCAGCGTCGTGTCGCTGTAGAAGTAGATCGAGTCCGCCAGCTTCGTCTGGGTTTCCAGCCCGCTGCCCTGGCAGCACCAGAACGAGTTGTAGTCGGTGCTCCACGTGCCGCCGCCCCACGCCGGGCCGAGGCCGCGCCGGCCGCCCGGGTTGAGGGAGCTGAAGTAGGTGACGTGGCCGTGGCTGTCGGCCGGGTTCTGCTGGCCGATCATCTGGTTGAGCAGCGCCCGCTCGTAGTAGTCGGCCAGGTCGGCGCGATCCGGGTAGAGCGTGAACAGCTCCCGGGTCAGCTTGAGCATGTTGTAGGTGTTGCAGCTCTCGCACGTGTCCTGGTTGAGGTACCCGGCGATGGCGTTGGGCGCGCGGAAGTGCTCGGCCTGGCTGTTGCCGCCGATGGCGTAGGTGTGCGCGCCGACGGTGATGTTCCACGCGTTCGTCGCGATGTCGCGGTAGCGCGTGGTGCCGGTCGCCTTGTACTCCCGCGCGGCGCCGATCCACTTCGGAATCTGGGTGTTGGCGTGCAACCCGTTGAGCTGATCCCGGTTCGCTGCCAGCGGGTCGAAGACGGCGGCGTGGTCGAACCGCTGCGCAACGGTCAGCCACCGGGCGTCGCCGGTGTACTGGTAGAGGTCGGTCAGCACCGCGTTCATGCCGCCGAACTCCGTGCCCAGCACGGATTGCTGCTGCGCGTAGCTGAGCCTGCCGGTACGCCGGTCGACCCACGCCGCCAGGTTCAGCAGCACGTCCCGGGCCTGGGTGCTGTCGACGTACCGCCAGACGTCGAGCAGGCCCGCCATCGTCTTGTGGATGCAGTAGTACGGCACGTTGCCGTTGGTCAGGCGCCCGGCCTCGAGGTTGTCGAAGTCCGACTCGGGGAAACCGGACAGGTACCCGGCGGTGAACCCGGCGGCGCCGTTGTTGGCCTGGCACTTGGCCAGTTCGGCGACCATGGAGGTGGCCTTGTCCCGGCACGTCGTGTCGCCGGTGACCGCCCACAGCTGTGCCCACGCCGTGAGGAAATGCCCCTGCACGTGGCTGCGGAACGGGAAGTTCGGCGCGTCCCAGCCGCCGTTGGTGGCGGCGCCGCCGGTGGACAGCCGGTGGTTGGCCCGGAAGTTGTAGAGCAGCCGGCCGACGTCGACGAACCGCAGGTAGTTCTGCGTCCGGTTCTGGTTGTCCAGCCACCGGCTCGCCGTCAGCCGCACCTGGCCGAGCTCGAACGGGAACGCGGACACGCCGACCTCCGATCGGACCGGTCCGGTGGCGGCGCCGGCGGCCGGCGCCCACCCGAAGGCGGATCCCGTCGCGGAAACGAGGGCACCGGCGCCGGCGGCTTGCAGCAACCGCCGCCGGGTGAAGGATGAGGTCACCGGGTTCTCCGTTCGTCCAGCGTGGGAACGGAGGAGAACGTTAGCGCTAACATTCGAGTCTGTCACGTACTTCGTGGCCGGCTTGTGCGCGTGAGGGCCAACGACTACCGGCTCGTTGGCTGTTCAGGCACGGTGACCACGGCAGGACAGGTCGGCGGCGGCGGATGAAACTTACTCCGGCGAAGGCGATCAGCGCGGACGTCCACCGGGCGGCGTCGACTCGGCGGGGGACGGTGCGGGTTGACCGGGTGCCGCGGGGCAGACGCCGGCGGCGAGCCACTTCTCGCGCAGGCCGGCCGGGATGGTCAGCGCGGTCGGCTGCCCGTTGGTGAGCGTGCGGACGCTCCCGCCCAGCAGCAGACTGCCCGCCTTGTCGAGAACCGCCGTGGCCAGCCGGCTGCGGTCCTCCGCTCGTTCCAGCACCCGCATCAAGCGCGCGCCCGCGCCGACCGCCCGGCTCCAGCCCCGTGCGCGCGGCACCTCGAGCCAGTCGGCGACCTGCGGGGTGACGACCTGGCGCACGACCGCGGCGGCCACGCCGTCGAACGCCTTGCCGGGAATCATGTCCTCGTACAGGTCGAGGAGGTTGCGGGTGAGCTCGATCCCTTCGTCCGACGGCCCGTAGGTCGCTTCGACGAGTTCGGCGTTCAGCGTCTGCGCCTCGGCGAGCGTCTCGGGCATCGCGCCGGCCGGGATGCCGAGCATCGCGCCAGTCACGCGCCAGACGTAGTAGTAGTCCTCGGCTTCGCGCTCGGTCACGGAAATCCCGATCCGGCGCATGCCGTCGATGACCTGGACCGAGAAGATGAGCAGCGCACCGAGCATGTCCTGCTGGCACAGCGGAACCCCGTGGGCGGCGACGTCCCATTCGCCGGAGTGGGTGATGAAGTACCGCACGGCGGCGTGGATGAGCCGGGTCTTCTGGATCGTGGGCACGAACCCGCCGCCGGAGCCGAACGGGGCGGGCCCCATCATGTTCAGCACGAACTGCGAGGTTTCCGACAGCCGGCGGTGCGGCTGGTTGAGCCGGTGGGTCAGCGACAGCACGCGCGATGGCCGCGGCTGGGCGTAGCAGTTCACCATCGCCCCGAACGAGAGCACCGACGCGACGTGCACGCCGTCGTCGACGAAGAACTCGTACGCGCTCGCGACCCGGTCGAGATCGGCCCAGCCCGGCGGATCGTCGGTCGCGACCAGGTAGCGGCGCACCGAATCCGGCAAGGTGTCGGGAATGGGCTGGTCGTTTTCCCGGAAGTGCGCCAGGACTTCGTTGACCGCGGCCGTCGTCCCGCTGGAGACCAGGTCGGCGACCACGGCGTCGGCGAGTGGGTCGCCCAGGAACTTCAGCTCTTCGAGCGGGATCGGTCTCGGTGTCCCGTGGTGGATCTCTGTCACCGACTTAGTTTCGGTCGAGAACAAACCGGGGGTCAGCGCTATTCAGGCATAACCGGTTCACGAACCGGTGACAGCGCCGATCACGGCGCGTGCGCTCCATCGTCCGTCCTGCTGCCGGACCTCGATGGGGTGCGCGAAAGCCGTTGTGACGTTCTCGGAGGTCAGCACCCGATCCGCCGGGCCGGCTTCGACGAGCCTCCCGTCGTTCAGCAACGCCGCGTGCGTGGTGCTCGAGGGCAGCTCCTCGAGGTGGTGGGTGACCATGATGGACGCCAGCCGGGGGAGTGCGTGTTGCAGCGTGTCGATGGTCTGCAGCAGTTGTTCGCGCGCGGCGACGTCGAGCCCGGTGGCGGGTTCGTCGAGCAGGAGCAGCCGCGGTTCGCAGATGAGTGCGCGGGCGATGAGCGCCCGCCCGCGCTCACCTTGGGAGAGCGTGGGCCATGCGTCCTCGCTCCGGCCGGCGAGGCCGAGCCGGCCGACGAGCTCGTCGGCCCGGCGGCGCTGCGAGGTGGTCGGCTTCCAGCGGGGTGGGGTGTCGATCGACCCGGTCAGCCCGGTCAGCACCACGTCGCGGACGGTCAGCGGCGAGGTGAGCGGGTGGCGCGGGTTGACGTGCCCGATGGAGCGGCGCAGGTGCTGCAGTTCGACGCGGCCGAGCCGGCTGCCGAGGATGTGGACGGCTCCGGAGGTGGGGTGCGCGACGGCGCCGCACAGCGCGAGGAGGGTGCTCTTGCCGGCTCCGTTGGGGCCGAGCAGGGCCCAGTGCTCCCCGGCGCCGACGGTGAAGCTGATGGATTCGAGGATCGTCCGCCCGCTCCGCCGGAACGCGACGTCGACCAGGTCGAGGACGGGGCTGGTGGTGCTCGGGGTCATGCCAGGGCTGCTTTCAGGGCGGAGAGGTGAGTTCGGCTCGTCTCGGCCGCCTCGCGGGGCTGCCGGTCGGCGATGGCCTGCACGAGCGCCGCGTGCGCCGCGTGGTCGGCCTCCGGTGCGGCGATCGGCTTGAGCTTGAGCATGTCGATCATCGCCGTGCGCACCCGGGGCACGAATCCGTCGAAGAGTTCGAGCAGCACGTCGTTGCGGGCGGCGGCCACGACCGCCCGGTGCAGGACCATGTCGGCGTCGATGTGCTCTTCAGGGGTCTGCCCGGCCACGACACGCTGAGCCAGCGCTCGGCGCAGGGCGCGGACGTCGGCGGCGGTGCGGCGCTGCGCGGCGAGCGCGGCGGCTTCGGCTTCGATCGCCACGCGGGCTTCGATGACCGACACGATCGATGCTCGCCGCAGCTTCGACTCCCAGTCTTCGACGACGTCGACGGCGGTGACGAAGACCCCGGCGCCTTGCCGGGGATCGAGGACTCCCTTGCCGGCGAGCTCGCGGATCGCCTCGCGCACGGTGGATCGTCCCACTCCGAGCTGCACCGCGAGGGTGGTCTCGCCGGGGAGCTTGTGGCCCAGTGGCCACTCACCGTCCTTGATCCGCGAGAGCAGGACTTCGGCGGCCTGGGCGGCGAGGGGATGCCGCTGGACGGTTGACGCCATCGACGACTCCTCCAGTTGTCTGAGGTCTACTGGAACCCTACCCGATGGCAGATCCGGCCGGAGACCGCGGTTTTGCGGTTGACACCTCTACTTGTCTGAGGAGTACGGTTCGGCGCATGGGAAAGATCATGCTGCGAGACACGGCTGCGGTGAGCGTGCCGACGAGGACGATCCGGCGGTCTCGCGGGAAATTCTGGTCGCTGGTGAGCACGCACACCATGAACGACTTCCAGACCGGCGCCGTCGCGGCCCTGCTGCCGTACCTCGTGTCCGAGCGGCATTACGACTACGCGGCCGCGGCCGGCATCACGCTGGCCGCCACCTCGCTGTCGAGTGTCAGCCAGCCGCTGTTCGGCTACCTGTGCGACCGGTTCTCCCTGCGGCCCCTGGTGCTGATCGGGCTCTTCGTCGCCGCGGCCGGGATGGCGGCCGCGGGGCTGACTTCGGGGAGCTACTGGCTGACCTGGCTGGTGGTGGCCTTGTCCGGCATCGGCGTCGCCGCGTACCACCCGCCGGCCACGATGGCGGCCAGGGAGGCCGGCGGCGGGACGAACCGGTCGATGAGCATCTTCTCCGTCGGCGGCAACGTCGGCGTCGCGCTGGCGCCGCCGGCCGTCGGCCTCACCGTCGGGCTCGCCGGCCTGAACGCGACGCCGCTGCTGCTGATCCCCACGATCGCCGTCGCCGCGATCTACCTGCTGACGCACGCCGCCCGCAGATCCCCGGCCGACGGTGTCCCGGCGTCGACGCACGCCGAGCGGACCGCCGCGGCCCCGGCGGCGCGCGACGCCTGGGGTCCTTTCGCGTGGCTGATGGTCATCGTCTCGTTCTGGTCCATCGCCTACGTCGGCACCACCTCGTTCGTGGCGCTCCACTCCATCCAGGAGTTCGGCGTCTCCACCACGACGGCATCCGTCGCCTTGACCGTGTTCCCCGCCGCCGGCGCCGTGGGCACGCTGACCGGCGGGGTGCTGGCCGACAAGTACGGCCGGCGGACGATCATGCGGATCGGCTACCTCCTGGCCGCCCTCGGCGCCGCCGCGATCGCCGGCGCGCCGAACGTGGTCGTGGTCATCGTCGCCGCGGGCGTCCTGGGCTGGGCGTTGTTCCTGCCGTTCGCCCTGCACGTGACGCTGTCGCACGCCTACCTGCCGCGTCACATCGGGACGGCCAGCGGAATCACGCTGGGGCTGTCCACGACCCTCGGCGGGCTCTTCACCCCGGTGCTGGGGGCGGTGGCCGACCACACCGGCGTCTCGGTCGTGTTCGTGATCATCGCCGCGGCGCTCGGGCTGGGGCTGGGGTGCTCGTTGTTCGTCCGGGAACGCAGCTGATCGGCGTGGGCGGCCTGGTGGTGCTCAGTCCGGGCGGGAATCGTGGGAGCACGCGCCCGACGACGCGATCGCGATGACGTCGTCGAGCTGCTTCCGGGTGCCCGCCAGCTCGGCCAGCCGGCGGTCGATGCGGTCGCGCTCGGCCACGAGGACGGCGAGCGCTTCCGGAGTCGCCTCACGCGATTCCACGCAGGGCAGGATCGTGAGGATCGTCTTGCTGGACAGGCCCGCGGCGTAGAACTGCTGGATCAGCCAGACCACCTCCACCCCACGCTCCGAGTAGTGGCGGTGGCCGCCGGCGCTGCGCTCCGGGACGAGCATTCCCTGCTCTTCGTAGTACCGCAGCGCCCGCACGCTCACGCCGGTCTTCTCCGCGAGTTCCCCGATCCGCATGGCCACTCCCGACGTGATCTACCGCACTCGACGTTGAAACTCACGTCCACGTGAGATTTTAGCGTAGCAGGGAACTCACCCGAAGGAGATCCCGTGACGACCCGCGCTTCCCACGTCCTGTCCCGCCCGCTCACCCTCGGCGGACTCACCGTTCCCAACCGGATCGCCATGGCGCCGATGACCCGCGGGCAGTCGCCCGACGGCGTGCCCACCGAGCAGGTTGCCGCCTACTACGCCCGCCGGGCGGCCGGCGGTACCGGCCTGATCATCACCGAAGGCACCTACGTCGGGCACCCGTCGTCCGGCGAGCACGACCAGGTGTCGCGCCTGTACGGCGACGCGCCGCTGGCCGGCTGGTCCCGGGTGGTCGAGGCCGTCCACGCCGCCGGCGGCGTGATCTTCCCGCAGCTCCAGCACGTCGGCATGACCCGCAAGGCCGGGACGGCGCCCCACCCGGGCGCGCCCGCCATCGGCCCCTCGGGTGTGCCGGTGTCCGCGGACGGCAGCGCCGGCGAGCCGGGCCGGACGATGTCGCAGGCCGACATCGACGCCGTCGTCCGGGCGTTCGCCGACGCCGCGGCCACCGCCGAACGCCTCGGCTTCGACGGCGTCGAGGTGCACGGCGCCCACGGCTACCTCGTCGACCAGTTCCTCTGGCCGGCCACCAACCGCCGGACCGACGCCTACGGCGGCGGCTTGCGCGCCCGCAGCCGGTTCGCCGCCGAAGTCGTCGCCGAGATCCGCCGGGCGGTGAGCCCCGGCTTCCCGGTCGTCGTGCGGCTGTCCCAGTGGAAGATGAACGACTACGCGGCCCGGCTCGCGGACACGCCGGAAGAGTTCGGCGTCATCCTGGGTGCCCTCGCCGACGCGGGCGCCGACGCCTTCCACGCCTCCACCCGCCGCTTCTGGGAGCCCGCCTTCGACGGCTCGGACCTGAACCTCGCGGGCTGGGCCAAGAAACTGTCCGGCAAGCCCGCCATCACCGTCGGCTCGATCGGGCTCGACACCGAGTTCACCGCCCGCGGATCGGCCGCCGCCACCGGGATCGACGGCGTCCTGGAGCGCCTGGAAGCCGACGAGTTCGACCTGATCGCCGTCGGCCGCCCCCTGCTCGCCGACCCGGCGTGGGCCGCCAAGATCGTCGAGGGGCGCGAGGACGAGATCACGCCGTTCACCCCGGCGGCGCTGGCCGTGCTGCGGTAGGGAGCCGGCCCTCCCGTCCGTTGTGTCCAGGCAGGGAGTTCGCGCAACCGGACATGTGTCCGGTAAGGTGGGCGGCGTACCGGACATCTGTCCATTTCAGTGAGGGGATCGTCATGACCATCCACGGCAAGGTCGTCGCCATCACGGGCGCCAGCAGCGGAATCGGGGAAGCGACAGCTCGCCACCTCGCCTCGCTCGGTGCGGCCGTCGTCCTCGGCGCCCGCCGCACCGAGCGGCTGGACCGGCTGGTCGCCGAAATCGAAGCCGACGGCGGTCAGGCGGCCGCCACGCGCGTGGACGTCACCGTTCCCGGCGATCTCCAGTCGCTCGTCACCCTCGCCGTCGAGCGCTTCGGCCGCCTGGACGTCTTGGTGGGCAACGCCGGGGTCAGCAGGATCAGCTCGATCGCGGACCTGGACGTCGAGGGGTGGTCGGCGATGGTCGACGTGAACGTCAAGGGAATCCTGCACGGGATCGCCGCGGCCCTGCCGGTGTTCCGCCGGCAGGGCCGCGGTCACCTCGTCACCGTCGTCTCGACCTCCGGGCTGAAGATCGTTCCCACCCAGGCGGTGTACGCCGGGACGAAGAACGCGGTGCGCACCCTGCTGGAGGGCCTGCGGCAGGAGAGCACCGACGGGGTCCTGCGGACGACGTCGATCTCGCCGGGCTATGTCCGCACGGAGCTGATCGACCACGCGGTCGACGATCCGGCCGTGCGCGAGCAGGCCAGGCAGAACATGGCTGAGCTCGGTATCGACGCCACGGCGGTGGCCCGGGCGATCGCCTTCGCGATCGACCAGCCCGAGGACGTCGAAATCGGCGACCTGACCATCCGGCCGGCTCGCCAAGGCTGAGGGGTCCCTTCGGCCGTTATGGACAGTGGACGCCCATCTGTGCGGCGGCGATGACCAACTCGGTTTTGCCGGCCCAGCGGAGGTAGATCGCCGCCTTGCCGGTTCCGGCGCGCCGGCTTCACTGGCAACGCCGGGGCTGCGGGCCGTCAACTTCCACCGCAGCCACGACGGGCACCGTCTGATCAACTTCGGGACGTGGTCCACCTTCGACCAGTTCCACGTTGTGCACGACCAGCCCGGCTTCACGACGGGCAAGAAGTACTGGGACGGGCTCGCGACATTCGAGAACGACTACTTCGACGTCATCGACGTGGTGAGCGGCCGGTCCGAAGTGCGGGCGGCCGGCTGACTTTCCGTGGCCAGACAAGGAAGGTCGTCGCCAAAGCCGCCATCGCGAGCACGGATCCCGCGACGAGCACGGGGACCGGACTCGCCAGGCTGCTCAGTGCCTGCACGAGCACCGGGAAAGCGAACCCGGCGTAGGCGAGGCTGTAGAAGACGGCGTTCGCGGTGGCGGCGTGCTGTGGAGGGGCCAGCGATTCCACCAGCCGCAGTCCGCTGACCAGGAGGATGCCGTAAGCCGAGCCGAGGACGACGGCCGCGGCCACCAGCAGGACCAGGGAACCGGTGCCCGCGGTGAGCGCCGCGAGCAGCATGCCGGCGATCGCGGCCGTCATGCCCGTCCGGAAGGGTGCTGCGGGGGAGCGTCTCGCGAGCCGGCCCGCCCATGGCTGCACCGCGATGCCGGTGCCCAGCGTGATCGCGGCGACGATGCCGCTTCCGACGGCGCCGAGGTGGCTCAGGGGCACCAATGCGGGCAGCACCGTGAAGGACACCGTGGCGGCTCCGAAGATCCAGGGTGCGGTGGGCAGAACGGCGGCCAGGAACGCCCGGCCGGTCAGGTAGCTCCCCGGCCGGTCGTCCGCTGCGGTGTGGCTGGTGGCCGGTCCGGTGTGCCGCCGTCCCGTCTCGGGGGCCCCGGACACGAGGGGTAGCACCAGCGCCACGAGCGCGATGTGGACGAGGTAAGACGTGGTCTGGGGCAACGGAAGCCACTGGACGATGGCCCCGGACAGGAGGGGCCCGGCCGCGAACCCGGCGGTCAGCGCCACCGCCGCGCGTCGTGCTCCGCCGGATCGCGTCGGCGTGGTGCCGGAGAGTTCCTTGATCCACGCCGTTCCCGGCCCGAAGGCCGCGCCGGCACTGATCCCGATGAGGATCCGCCCGAACAGGATCGTGCCGAACGCGCCGCCCGAGAAGGCCAGCACCGTCGAGCCGAGCGCCGAAAGCAGCAGTGCGGCGAGGAGTGCCCGCCGCCGGCCGAACCGGTCCGAGACCCGTGCCGCGATCACCAGGGCCGGGACGAGACCCAGGGCGTAGGCCCCGAACAGGCCGTCGGCCCGGGTCCCGCTCAGGTGGGCGTAGGCGTGCAGCACGGAGGCGAACATGTTCGCTCCCCATCCGACGACGAAGACCGCGGCGGCGGGCCGGATCCACGCGGTCCGGCCGGTTGTCCGCGCCGGCACCGGGGCGGCGGTGTTTGTGCTGGCTGGTAAGGGCATCGGTTCTCAGTCCCTGTGCGGACCCGGCCGGTACCGGGTCGTCGGTCAGTTCGTCCGGCTGGGCCCGCCGGGCCGGGGCCGGGTGGGCCGCCGGCCCGGCAGGGGCGTCGAGTTGCTCGCGCGGCGTAGCGCTCACGCGCCGTTCTTGGCGACCTTCGCGACGAGGTCGATGAGTGCGTCCGCGGCCGGGCCGGAGGAGGCGGGATTCTGCCCCGTGATCAGCAGGCCGTCCCGCAGGACGTACGGCGCCCAGTCGTCACCCTTGGCGTAGTCGCCGCCCAGCCGCACGAGCTCGTCCTCGACGAGGAAAGGGACGACGTCGGTGAGCTGGACTCCCGCTTCCTCGCTGTTGGTGAACCCGGTGACCTTCTTGCCGTGCACCAGCGGCGTGCCGTCCGCGTTCTCCGCGTGCCGCAGGACACCGGGAGCGTGGCAGACCAGCGCGAGCGGCTTGCCGGCGCGCAGGGTGGTCTCGATCAGCCGGACGGAGGTGGTGTCCTCGGCCAGGTCCCACAGGGGGCCGTGACCGCCGGGGTAGAAGACGGTGTCGAAGTCGTCGGCGGAGACGGAGTCGAGGCGCACGGTGTGGGCGAGCGCGTCCATGGCCTCGGGGTCGGCTTCGAAGCGGCGGGTCTCGTCGGTCTGGCTGGCCGGCTCGTTGCTCTTGGGGTCCAGCGGCGGCCGGCCACCCTTCGGCGAGGCGAGCACGATGTCGAAGCCGGCGTCCCGGAAGCGGTAGTAAGGGGCGGCCAGCTCCTCGAGCCAGAAGCCGGTCTTCCGGCCGGTGTCGCCGAGCTCGTCGTGCGAGGTGAGGACGAGGAGAACCTTCATGAGTACTGCTCCTTCGCATGGTGCCGGTCAAGTAGACCGGTCGTCTCTATTGGGTGAACAGAACGTACGGCGGCTGAACGGGATTGCTACAGGTGCAGGAGCCGGCGGGTGACCGTCGTGGTGGTGTCCAGGGGGCCGATGTCCCGGTGGATCTTGGCCATGACGCTGGCGCCGAGCCACATGTCGTACAGGACCTGCGCGGTGGTGCGGGCGTCCTCGTCGACCGCGAGCGAGCCCTCCGCCACGCCGGCGGCGATCACCCGCTCGAGGCGGTCGACGATGGCGGTGGTGCCTTCCTTCAGGGCGAGCCGCATCGACTCCGACAGGTCGGCGACCTCCGCCCCGAGCTTGACGGCCAGGCACTTGCCCTGGCACTCGTCGACGCTCTGCGTCTCGCGCCAGCTCTGCCAGTAGTTCATCAGCCGCTGCGCCGCGGTCGGGCCCGGCTCGCCGAGGATGCGGTCCATGTCCGCGAGGTAGTCGGCGAAGTACGACCGCATCATCGCCTCGCCGAAGGCGTCCTTGGAGGTGAAGTAGTGGTAGAAGGACCCCTTGGGCACTCCGGCCTCGGACAGGACCTCGTTGATGCCCACCGCGGCGAACCCCTTGTGGGACATGATGCGCTGAGCCGCGTCGAGGATGCTGCGGCGAGTGTCGCCCTGGGTGACTGGCATGGGTTCCATCCTAGCTTCCACTAGACCGGTCGTCTAGAAGGGGTCAGCGGCCGAGGAAGTCCAGCAGGATCTCGTTGACCTCGGCGGTGTGGGTGGTGATGAGCCCGTGCGGCGCACCGTCGATCTCGACGTACTGCGCGGTGGGCAGCGCCTTGGCGAAGCGGCGTCCGGTGGCGTCGATGGGCAGGGTGCGGTCGGCGGTCCCGTGGACGATCAGCGCCGGGACGTCGATGCGGGGGATGTCGGCGCGGAAGTCGGTGGGCCAGGTCAGGGGAGCGGCCGCCGAGGCGATCGCACCGGCGCCGGTCGCCACGTTCCAGGCGTTGCGCACCGCTTCCTCGCTCACCCGGGTGCCGAGGTTCTCGTCGAGGTTGTAGAAGTCGTTGTAGAACCCGGTGAAGAAGGCGTAGCGATCCTTCTTGACGGTGTCGGAGACGCCCTGGAAGAAGGCGGCGGGAGCGGCGCCGTCGGGGTTGTCGTCGGTGACGAGCAGGAAGGGTTCCAGCGAGGCCAGGAAGACGGCCTTGGCCACGCGGGCCGAACCGTAGGTGGAGAGGTAGCGGGCGACTTCGCCGGTGCCCATGGAGAAGCCGACCAGGACCGCGTCGTGCAGGTCGAGGGTCTCCATGAGGGTGTTCAGGTCGGAAGCGAAGGTGTCGTAGTCGTACCCGGTCGCGGGCTGGCTGGACTTGCCGAAGCCGCGCCGGTCGTAGGTGATGACCCGGTTGCCGGCCGCCAGCAGGGCCGGCACCTGGCCTTCCCAGGAGTTGCCGTCCAGCGGATAGCCGTGGATCAGCACGACCGGCCGGCCCTCGCCCTTGTCCTCGTAGTGCAGTTCGATGTCGGTGCTGTTCTCCGTGCCGACCTTGATGCTTCCCATGACGCTTGACCCTTCGAGGAGCGGCGGGGGACTCGGCGTGTGCCGCGTCCCGACGAGAAGGACTATACGACCGGTCTACTCCGGCGTCAACTGCCGCCCCATGCGCCAGTGGCAGGGGAGGTGGTGCCGGACGATCGCCCTAGCCGGCCTCCGCGGCGCGTCCGGCTCGACGGGACAGCTCCGCGAACGCCGTGCGCAGCTCCGGCGGGCCGATCACCTCGATCTCGGTGTCGAAGCGGGCCACCGTCGCGGCGAGGGCGGCCCAGGACCAGGACCCCGTCGTCAGCCTGGTCCGGGCGTCGCCGAGGTGCTCGACGACGCCGTCGCCGGCGAACGGGGCCACCTCCGCCAGGGGCAGGCCGAGGATCACTTCGCCGCGGCACGGCCAGGCGTCGGTGCTTTCGGAGCCCTTGAACCGGGCCGACAGGAACGTGGCCACGTCGCCGCCCGGCACTTCCCGGGGCACGAACCGGGGGCCGTTGGGGATCCGAGGTGTCATCCGGTCGGCGCGGAAGGTCCGCCAGCCGCCGCGGTCGGGGTCCCAGCCGACGACGTACCAGCGGCCGGCCCGCACCACCAGGTGCTGCGGCTGCACCCGGCGCGGCTCGGCGTCCTCGGGCCGGTCCGGCGAGCGGTAGCCGAACCGCACCTCCTCGTTCGCGCGCACCGCGGCACTGAGCGTGAGCAGGATCCCGGTGTCGATCTGCGGGTCGCTGCCGCGCCCGGCCACCCCGATCTCGAGGGCGTCGACCCGCTGCCGCAACCGCGACGGCAGCACCTGCCGCACCGTGGCCAGCGCCCGGAGGGCCGCCTCCTCGATGCCCGCGCCCGTCCCGGCGGCGATCCGCAGTGCCACGGCCAGCGCGACCGCCTGCTCCTCGTCGAACAGCAGCGGCGGCATTCGGCTGCCTGCTTCGAGCCGGTAGCCGCCGTCGGGCCCTTTGACCGCCTGGACCGGGTAATCCAGCTCGCGCAGCCGGTCGACGTCGCGGCGCACGGTCCGCTCGCTGACGCCGAGCCGCTCGGCGAGCAGGCCGCCCGGCCAGTCCCGCCGGGCCTGCAGCATGGACAACAGCGACAACAACCGGCTGGAGGTCGTCGTCGAGGAGGCAACCGGCATGGCTTCGACCATGCCACAAGTAGCGGACGTTCTCTGACCGGTACTGCTGACATCGTCGGTCCTGTCGCCGGAGCCCTCCGGCGTCAGGAACCACTCGCGAAGGACCGGAACACCATGTCGCTCAACGCTGTCGCCCACCTGAACTTCCACGGCCAGGCCCGCGAAGCCCTGGAGTTCTACCAGTCGGTGTTCGGCGGGCAGCTCACCGTCGCCACCTACGCCGACTTCGGCATGCCCGCCGAGCTGCCCGGCGCCGCCCACGTCGTGTTCGGCCAGGTCGTGGCCGACAACGGCTTCCGGGTGATGGCCTACGACGTGCCGGGCGAGCACGCGCCGGCCGTCCCGGGCGCGCCCACCACGCGTCGCGAGAACGGCACCACGATCACCGAGGAGCCGTTCTTCCTTTCCGTCCGCGGCGAGAGCATCGACGAGGTCACTCCCGTGTGGGAGGGCCTGGCCGAGGGCGCGAACGTGATCGAGGCGTTCGGACCCGCCCCGTGGGCGCCCGCGTTCGGGATGCTCGCCGACCGCTTCGGCGTCACCTGGATCGTCGACGTCGCGGCCGGGTACGTCCAGGCCTGACGGTCCCCCGCGAGGAGTGCGGCCGGTCGCGGCCGCGCTCCTCGGTGACCCGTTCGGGCTCGCTCGCGCCCTCCGCACCCGGGTTGGCCCAGTAGGTGGTTCGCCCGGTCGGGGTGTATGCGGTTTGGTCGCCGTCGTGTCGGGAAAGCCCTTGCGGGACTGGGTCAGTCGGCGGAGGTGTGTGTGCTCAGGGGTCTGTTCGGCGCCGCGAAGGCGAGCTTGGTGCTGGGGTTGACCGGGCCGGTCCTGGTTACGCAGGGGGCGAAGAAGGCGGTCGCGGCGATCGGCCCGCTGGCCGGCGAGCTGGCCACCGGTGCGGCGGGGACACTGCGCGAGGCGACGGTGACGACGAGCCGGTCGACGGTGCGTGCGGCGCGGGTGGTGCGCAACGCGACGGGAGCACGCTCGGCGGTCTGGCGCGCGGGACAGCGTCTGCACGTGCCGCTGCGGCCGGCCGACGACGGCACGGGCCGTCCCGACGGTCCCGCGGTGGCCGCCGCGGTGGCGGCGCACCCCGAGGTGGCCGGTGCGTACTGGGACGGCGGGCTCGGCAGCCTCGTCGTTCACCTGGCCGAAGACGGTGCGGTGTCCGGGGTCCTCGACTCGATCGCCGCGCACTGCTCCCGGCACGGGCTCGCGCCGGCCGAACCGGGCGACTGCGCGCCGTCGCACCCGGGCGACACCTACGGGGTGCGGACGGCGGCGCTGGCGCTGGCGATGGATGTCGCGGGCCTGGCCGTATCGATCGGTGGGCGCGCGATGGGGACCGGCCGGGTGCACGAGGCGGCCCGGGCGGCGGTGTCCGCGGCGCGGGAGCACCCGGCGGTCCGGACGGCCTTGGACGAGCGGTTCGGTTGGTACACAGCGGAACTCGTGCGGGCCGCGGTCTCCGCGGCGGTGCGCGGATTCGGCCAGGAGCCGGTCGAGCTGGCCTTGGACGCGGTGCTGCGCACCGGCCAGCTGACCGAGGCGATCGCCCGGCTCACCGCGTTCGACGCCGTGCACGACGAGCTCTGTTCGCCCGAGCGGCCCAGTTTGGGGGTGACCCCGGCGGAGCGGCGGGTGCGCGCGCCCACGGAGGACTACGCCCGCAACGCGCTCGGCAGCGGCCTGCTCGCCGCGCTGGCCGATCTGCTCATGCGCCGCAACGCACGCGAAGCCGCCGAAGCGCTCCTCGCCGCGTCCCCGATGCCGGCCCGCTACGCCGACACGGCCTTCCACACGGCGATCGGCACCGCGTTCGCCCGCGAAGGCATCCTCGTTCGCGACCCGGACCGGCTCAAGGCACTGGCCACAGTGGACACAGTGCTCCTGCACGCCGATGTCCTGCACGGGGACGACGGCTTGGACCCGCACGCCGAAGCCGTGCTGGACGCGGCTCGGCGCGCCGAGGCCCGGGTCGTCATCGCCGGGACGGACGTCCGCGAGCGGCTGGGGGAGTTCGCCGCGCTCGCCGACGACGTGACCGCCCTCGGTGCGGACGAGACCCTGGCCGGACTGGTGGCGCGGCTGCAGGACGAAGGCCGCGTCGTCCTGGCCGTCGGCCGGCCGGCCCCGCACTGCCGGCCGGCCTCCGACGACGTCGCCGGCCTGCTCGCCGCGGACCTCTGCGTGGCGCTCGTCGACGGCGACGCCCCGGTGCTGTGGGGCGCGGATCTCCTCGTCCGCCCGGGGCTGCGCGGGGTCTGGCGGGTGCTGCGGGCGGCCGCGGCCGCCCGCGCGAACAGCGGGCGCGCGACCCGGGTGGCCACCGCCGGCGCCCTGATCAACGGGCTGCTGCTGATGTCCGGCCGCCGCCCGGGAGCCCGGCGGCCGCTGGTCCCGGCCGTCCCGCGGCTGAACCCGGTCGCGCTCGGGGGGCTGACCGGGATGGCGCTGGGCTGGTCGAGCGCCCTGCACGTGGCCACGGCCCGGCCGCCGGCGGGCCGGGTCCGGGTCGCCTGGCACGAGCTGAGCGCCGACGACGTCGTCCGGCGCCTCGCGGCCGACCGGCCCACCCCGACCTCCTGGGACCTGGCCACCCAGCGGGTGCGCGCGGCGGCCGAGACCGCGGCCCGGCACCCCGTGGCCGCGCCGGTCCGCTTCGGCGCGGGGCTGACCGCCGACATCGTCGCCGAGCTCGACGACCCGCTCACCCCGGTGCTGGCCCTCGGCGCGGTCGCGTCCGCGGTGGTCGGTTCGCCGGTCGACGCGCTGCTGGTGGCCGCGGCGATGGGACTGAACGCCGTGGTCGGCGGCACCCAGCAGTTCCGCGGCCGCCGGGCGCTGGCCCAGCTGCAGGACGGTGAGCGGCAACGCGCCCGCCGGGAGGGCGGCCGGGTCGTCGACGCCCGGGTGCTCGAGCCCGGCGACCGGATCGAGCTGCGCGCCGGCGACGTCGTCCCCGCCGATGCGCGGCTGCTTTCCGGTACCGGCCTCGAAGTCGACGAATCCGCGCTGACCGGCGAGTCGCTCCCGGTCACCAAGCAGCTCGACCCGGTTCCGGGTGCGCCACTGGCCGAGCGCAGCTGCCTGGTCTTCGCCGGCACCACCGTGGTCAGCGGAGAAGGCACGGCCGTGGTCGTGGCGGTCGGCGCGGCGACCGTGGCCGGCCGGGCGGTCGAGCTGGCCACCCGCAGCTCCGCCGCGGTGGGCATCCAGGCGCGGCTGCAGGACCTCACCCGCCGTGCCCTGCCGCTTACGCTGCTCGGCGGCGCCCTCGTCACCGGGCTCTCCGCGGTCCGTGGCCGCCCGATGCGCCGCGCGCTGGCCGGCGGGGTGGCGATCGCCGTCGCCGCGGTGCCCGAGGGACTCCCGCTCGTGGCCACGGTGGCGCAGCGGGCGGCCGCGCGGCGGCTCTCGGCCCGCGGCGTGCTCGTGCGTGCCCCGCGCGCGCTGGAGGCGCTGGGCCGGCTGGACGTCGTGTGCTTCGACAAGACCGGCACGCTGACCGAGAACCGGCTGCGCGTGGTCACCACGACCGGGCCGGACGGCGAACCGCGCGAGGCGGACGCGGCCGACCCCGTCCTGCGGGCCGCGGCTCGCGCGTGCCCGGGTGCACCGGACGATCCCCACGTGCGGGTCCACGCCACCGACACCGCGGTGCTCGACGCCGCCGGTCCGGACGACGGCTGGACCGAGCTCGACGGCCGGCCGTTCGAGGCGAACCGGGGCTACTCGGCGACGGTCGGGCGGGATCGCGAGGGCGCGCCGGTACTGCTCGTCAAAGGGGCACCGGAAATCGTCCTTCCCGCGTGCGCCAACGCGAGTGAACCGGCCGCGGCCGGAGAAGCGTTGGCGGACCGGGGTTTGCGCGTGCTGGCGGTGGCGACCCGGTCGCTCGGCGACGATCCCGGCTCGCTGTTCGCCGACGGTGACGGCGACGTACTGGCCGACCTCGAGTTCGTGGGCTTCGTCGGTCTGGCCGACACGGTGCGCGCCACGGCCGAGCCCTTGATCAGCGGGCTCCGCGCGACCGGCGTCGCGCCGGTGATGCTCACCGGGGACCACCCGAACACCGCACGAGCCATCGCGACGTCGCTGGGCTGGCCCGCCGACACCGAAGTCGTCACCGGGCATGAGCTCGCCGAGCTCGACCGGGCCGGGCGCGCGCGGCTGCTGGCGGGCGCCGGGGTCATCGCGCGCGTCGCGCCGGAGCAGAAGCTGCAGGTCGTCGAGGCGTTGCGCGAGGCGGGCCGGGTGACCGCGATGGTCGGCGACGGCGCGAACGACGCGGCCGCCATCCGCGCCGCGGACGTCGGCATCGGCGTGCGCGCCCGTTCCTCGACCGCCGCGCGCACCGCCGCCGACCTCGCGCTCACCGACGAGGATCTGACCGTGCTGCTGGACGCCGTCGCGGAGGGCCGCGCGCTCTGGCGCAGCGTCACCGACGCCGTCGTCATCCTGGTCGGGGGCAACGCGGGCGAGATCGGCTTTTCGGTGCTCGGCACGCTGGTGTCCGGCGACTCGCCGCTGGGCACCCGGCAGCTGCTGCTGGTCAACCTGCTGACCGATCTGTTCCCGGCGATGGCGGTGGCCGTCACCCGGCCGGACGACGACGGCGCCGGCGGCCCGGCGGGCCTCGGCGAGCGGCTCGCGCGCGACATCACGAGCCGCGGGGTGACCACCGGCGTCGGCGCGACGACGGCGTGGCTGATCGGCCGGTTCACCCCCGGGACCGCGCGCCGCACCAGCACCATGGCTTTGTGCGGCCTCGTCGGCACACAGCTGGCCCAGACCCTGCGCGGCCGGCGGCGCAGCCCGTTGGTGGTCGGCACCGCGGTCGGCTCGGCGCTCGCACTGGCCGCGATCGTGCAGACGCCGGGTCTCAGCCAGTTCTTCGGCTGCACCCCGCTCGGCCCCCTCGCCTGGGCCGGCGTCGGTGCCGGCGTTACGACGGGCGCGGTGACGTCCCTGCTGCCGATCGGCCGCCTCGTACCGGGCGCTTGATCGCCGCACGCCACGCCGTTGACCGTGATCCGGTCCGGCGCGAGTTCGAGCGCCAGGCCCTTGATCATCGAACCGAGCGCTCCCTTGGACGCGCTGTAGACGGCTCGTCCCGGTGAGCCGAGCTGCGCGTGTCCGGAGTGGACGTAGACGATGCTGCCGCCCGGCGCGGTCAGTGCGGGGATGGCGCTGCGCGACAACAGGAACGGGCCTTGGCGTTGACCGCCATGACCCGGTCCCATTCGGCGGGCGGGAGATCCTTCAGCGGTGACCAAGGCGGTGCGACCACGGTGGCCACGGCCGGCACGTCGAGCCGGCCATGTCCGTGAGCACGACTCGGGCACCGTCCTCGGCGAAACGGCACGCGCCGCGGTACCGATGCCCTGAGCGGCCCCGGTGCTTCGGCGACAAGCGAGCCCTGTGCCGGACAGTGCCGGCCGAGCAGCTCCAGCAGCTCGCGGTCGCGGTCGGCGAGCCGCCGGGCGGCCTGGAGAACATCGGCGAGTTCGCCGGCCGGTCGACGAGACGAATCGCGGTGCGCACTACCAGAGCAAGGTCGCCCGGTACGCCGCCGCGCAGCGGGACGGGACGCTCGACGACGAGATCGACGCCGACTACGCCTTGTACAGCCGTTCCTTGGTGATGCCGGCCCGGTTCGCGATGTCGGCCATGGTCGCGTCCGGGCCGCGGTCGCCGAACTCGGCGACCGCGGCTTCCTTGAGGCGTCGTCGTGTCTCCTCGGTGTCCCAAGCCATGCCCGGAGCCAAGAACATTCCCACCGAATAGTTGGACTACGGGCCCGGTCAGGGGACGAGGGCCACGAAGCCGAGGCCCGTCGTGCGCTCGGCCAGGTCGAGTGCGGCCGCGGGGTCGTCCAGGCCGACCGTCAGCAGCTCGACCGCGGAGAGGTCCAGCAGCCCGGTGCGGACCAGGTTCCACACCGTGGTCACCGTCTCGTCGTCGCTCATCCAGGACCCGCGCAGGGTGAGCCTGCGGTGCATCAGGTCGCTGTAGGGAATGGTGAGTTCCTGGCGCACACCGCCGATGAGCACCAGGGTGCCGCGCCCCCGCAAGCTGTCGTAGGCGGCCATGGTGGCGTCCGCCGTCGGCGTCGCACCGAGGGCGTCGAGCGCCACGTCCACCGGGCCGATCCCCGCCGCGTCCGTCGCGCGGTCGCCGGTCAGCCGGTGGGTGCGGACGCGGGGGCCGAGCTCGGCCAGCCGGTCGAGCGCCTCCTTGTTGCGGCCCACCGCCGTCACCGTCGCCGCGCCTTCCGCCAGCGCCAGCAGCACCGCCGCGCCGCCGAGCTGGCCGGTCGCGCCGATCACCGCGACGTCGCGGCCGGCCAGGGTGCCCGCCGCGTGCAGGCCCCCGGCGGCGATGCAGAGCCACGGCAGGAACGACAGCCGCGCCGGGTCCGGGTAGTCCTCCGCGCCGGGCAGCTTGACCATCGTTTCCTTGGCGCAGAGCGCTTTCTCCGCGAACACGCCGTCGTGCCACACCGCGCGCATGCGGTCCGTGCGCTCGCTGCCGGCGCCGGAGCCGCCCAGGCCGACCCAGCCCACGAGGATCTCGTCGCCGTCACCCGCGTCGAGCCTCGACGTGTCCAGCACGATGTCGCCCGGGGCGACGTGGAACACGTCGGGCGCCACGTCGAGCACGCGCCCGATGCAGGACGGGCCCAGGATCAGGGGCACCGGCAAGCCGCCACGGTTTCCCCGCACCACCATCTTCGTGTACGCCGGGAGGTGCGCGGAAAGCACCTCCACAATCACGCCGCCGCCCTGGAGGGTGGGCGCCGGCACTTCGGTGAGGCGTACGTCGTCGTCGTGTGCCGCAACAGTCCAAGCTCGCATGGGGCAAGTCTCGCGCCGCGGTAAGCTGGTATCCAGAATCGCGTTGTTCTGGTACTGGAGGTTCCAGGTTGAGCGTCGAGCTGGGCACGTTCCTGCGCAGCCGCCGGGAGCGGCTGGCCCCGGCCGACGCGGGCCTGCCGATCACCGGGCGCCGCCGCACCCCCGGGCTGCGCCGCGAGGAGCTGGCCCTGCTGGCCGGCATCAGCGCCACCTGGCTCACCTACCTCGAGCAAGGGCGCGACGTGCGCCCCTCCGGTCAGGTGCTCGACGCCTTGGCGCGGGCGCTGCGGCTCAGCACCGCGGAACAGGAGCACCTGCACCGCCTCGCCGGGGGAGGCACGACGTCCGAAGAGGACGTTCCGGAGGAGGTCGCGCCCGAGATCGCGGGCGTCCCGGCGTTGCTGGGGGACAACCCGGCGTACGTCACCGGGATCTGTTACGACGTCCTCGCGCAGAACGCCGCCGCCGCGGAGCTGTTCCGGAACAGCGGGCCGGGCGGCAACATCGTGCGCTGGGTGTTCACCGAGCCCGTCGCCCGCGAGGTACTCGTCGATTGGGAGCAGGAGGCGCGCAATGTCCTGGCCCGGCTGCGCGCGATCGCGGGGCGCCATCCCGACCACCCCCGCGTGACCCGGCTCGTGGCCGAGCTGACCGAGACGAGCCCCGAGGCGCGCGAGTGGTGGCCGCAGTACGACATCCAGTTCAGCCACGCGGGCCGCAAGCGCTTCCGGCATCCCCGGCTGGGCGTGATCACCGTGTCCCACGCGGCATTCCACGTCGCGGAGCGGCCCGAGCAGACGCTGGTGGTCTACCACCTGTGACGTGCAGCCCGCCTTGAAGAACCTTCGACGGGGCGAACTCCGCATCGATCGACGGCAGCGCCGTCCGGGACGACGAGCGGCTCAGCTGATCGAGCCGAGGTACCGCGCCACCGCCGCGATCTCACCCGCGTCGGAGATCAGCCCGATGTACCCGTCGGGACGGATCAGCACCAGGGTGCGGCGGGTCGCGCCGTACGCGCCGGCGAGGTGACCTTCGGTGTCGGCGACCTCGTCCGGACCGGCCGGCCGATCGACGACGCGGAAGCGCTCGACGCCGGGCGGAAGGGGTTCGGCCGGGGAACCGAAGTCCAGCAACGTGAAACGCCCGCCGCGCGTCAGGTCGAACAGTCGGCGTTCGCCGTCCACCGTCTTCAGCGCGGTCGCGTCGGGAGCGCGATCTCCCGCGCGGAGCACCGCCGTCTCGTCACGGTCGTCGACCGCCAGGGCGGAGCCTCGGTAGTTGACGTCGAGCTGCAGCGTGCTCGCATCGCGGCGGGTGGAGACGCCGCCCCGCTCGAGGGTCCGCTCGAGACGAGCGGTCGAGGACACGAGCACGCCGGCGGCGACCGGCCGCCGCTCGGCTTCGTAGCTGTCGAGCAGTGCCGGTGAAGCACCCTTCGCGACGGCGGCGAGCTTCCAGCCGAGGTTGTACGCGTCCTGGATACCGGTGTTCATCCCCTGGCCGCCGGCGGGTGAGTGGATGTGCGCCGCGTCGCCGGCCAGGAAGACGCACCCCGCGCGGTAGCGGTCGGCGAGGCGGATGTTGGCGCGCCACAAGGACGACCACTCGGGTTCGCGCAGGCGGAGGTCGGTACGCCCGCTGCGCCGCTCGAGGATCGCCTGCAGGTTCGCGACGCTGAGCCCGGGATCCTGTCCCGGCGCGAGGCCGGCCTGGTACTGGAAGACGTCCGTCGAGGGCAGCGGGCAGAGAGCGAGGAAGCCGTCGGCGTGCCGCCACATGTGCCAAGCCTCGCGATCGAGGCCGTCGACGTCGACGTCGGCGACCAGCATCCGCACTTCTTCGCGGGTCTCACCCTCGAAGGCGATCCCGGCCTGCTTGCGGACGGTGCTGTGGCCGCCGTCGCAGCCGACCAGCCACCGGGCGGTGATCGTCTCGGTCTCGCCGTCCTTGACGACGACCGCCGACACGCCCTCCTCCGACTGCTCGAAGCCGACGAGCGTGGTGCCGAACTCGACGGTGCCGCCGAGGTCCGTCAGCAGGAGCCGGAGTGCCTCTTCGACGCGCCATTCCGGGGTGACCAAGCTCGTCGTGTAGGGAATGTCGGGACGGTTCCGCAGCGACTCGGGCTCCGCGCCACCCAGGGTCACCTGACCGTCGAGCGCGACGGACCGCATCGGCATCGCCGGCCGGCCGTGGGCGAGCACCCGCTCGACGATGCCGAGGTCGTCGAACACTTCGAGGGAGCGCGGCTGGAGTCCCTTGCCGCGCGAGCCGGGCTGCGGTCCGGGCGAGGCCTCGACGATCCGGGCGGCGACACCGCGCCGGGCGAGGTCGCAGGCCAGCGTCAGCCCGGTGGGGCCGGCTCCGACGATCAGTACGGCCGGGGCCTCCCGCTCCGGCGGCACGACGTTCTCGATCATCGCCTCGTCCTCACCTTAAGAAAGGGAACTCTGTCCTGTCAGCGTAGGGACGCTTGTCAAGAAAGGCAAATCTTTCTAGTGTGACGTAGTGGCCACCGAGGCAGCCGAGTCCGTCCGCCGTCGTCGCCGTGGTGAAGAGCTCGAGTCCGCGCTGCTCACCGCGGCCTGGGACGAGCTGGTCGAGATCGGGTACGCCCACCTGACCATGGGTTCGGTCGCCGTCCGCGCCCGCACGAGCGAGCCCGTGCTCTACCGCCGGTGGGCCAACAAGGATCGGCTGGTCCTCGCCGCGCTCGATCACCACCGGAACGCCCACCCGGTCGCGGATCCCGACACCGGAAGCCTGCGCGGTGACCTGATCGCCCACCTGACGGCCGTCAGCGAGACCCTCGCCGGCTTCTACGCCATCGCCGTGGCCGCCGCGTTCTCCGGGCTTTCGGCCGACACCGGTCTGACTCCTTCGCAGGTCCGCGAGCAGGTGATGGGCATTCGGCTCGAGCGTGTCCGGGCCCTCTATCAACGCGCCCACGACCGCGGCGAGCTCGACCTCGAGCGCGTCCCCGGCGCGGTGCTCGCCATGCCGTTCGACTTGGTGCGGCACGACATGCTGATGGATCTGGGGCCGGTGAAGCCCGCGCGCATCCGGTCGATCGTCGACGAGCTTTTCTTGCCGCTGCTGCGGAACAGTCAGGAAAGCTGAAGCCGGTCGGTCGGTGACGGCACTCGCTGCCGGCGGGCCTCAGTCATCGGATCCGTGGTACTCGTGCCGGGGTCCATTGTGGTCGGTTCCCTCGGGCTGCCCACTGTCCTCATCGGACAGTCCGGCCCGCAAACCGGCGATGAGGCTGTCGACGACGAAAGTGAAGCTGCGGTCGACATCCCGGTTCAGTCCGAAGCCGCCCGCGTTCTCCAGGGTGACGAATCCGTGCAGAGCCGAGCGCAGCGCGCGGGCGGCGTCCACCACCCGGCTGCCCGGCAGGTCGAAGCCCGCGAGAACGGCGTAGAGGATCTGCAGGATTTCGTTCGCGATGCGCTGCCCCTCCGCGTCGTCGGGCCCGGGTGCCCGGAGGCCGGCGGCGTAGCGCCCGGGGTGCCGGCCGACCCAGTGGCGGAACGCGTCCGCGTAGGCCCGGACCGCGGCCGGACCGGCCAGCCCGACGGTGGCCCGCATCAGGGTTTCCCCGAGTTCGCGCCACGTCTCGACGCTGATGCCGTGGCACAGCGCGTCCAAGGAACTGACGTGTTTGTAGAGCGACGGGGTCCGCACGCCGAGTCGTTCGGCCAGCAGGCCCATCGTCAGGTTTTCGTAACCGAGCTCGTCGGCCAGTTCGGCACCCGCGGCCACGACCGACGCGGGAGTGAGGCCCGCTCTGGGCATGGTGACCTCCCGAGTCCGAGAGCCTGTCGACGTTAGCCGGGAAGCTATCTCCGTTAGCTTCCGGTGTCAACCGGTGCTGCTCGGGTGACGCGGCCCACCGTGGGCGGAGTGTTGACATCATCAGCTAATCAGATTAGCTTTTGGCTAACCACATTAGCCAACTTCCCGGAGGTTCCCATGACGCAGCACCTGACCGTCGACGGCGGCACGCTCGCCTACGACGTGACCGGCGATTCCGGGCCGCTCATCGTGCTCGCGCACGGCCTGGGCGACAGCCGGCAGGCCTACCGCTTCGTCGCACCCGAGCTGGCGGCCGCCGGCTACCGCGTCGCCACCCTCGACCTGCGCGGCTGCGGCGAGTCGAGCGCGCAATGGCCGTCCTACACCCAAGAAGCGATCGCGGACGACTTGCTGGCCCTCGTGCAGCACCTGGGCGGTCCGGCGACGCTGGTCGGCCACTCGTTCGCCGGCGGCGCGGCCACCATCGCGGCGGTCAAGCGCCCGTCTCTGGTCACCGCGCTGATCGAGGTGGGGCCGTTCACGCGCAAACAGCAGGTCGCGCTGGGCGATCTGCGGGTGGCCGGCTACCGCCGCGGCGCGCTGCTGCTCGGGCGGGCCGGCATGTTCGGCAGCGTCACCGCGTGGAAGAAGTACCTCGAGCTCGCCTACCCCGGACCCAAGCCCGCGGACTGGGACGCGCGGATGGGCCGGATCGACGCCATGCTGCGCGAGCCGGGCCGGATGAAGGCGTTTCGGTCGATGGTCCGCGCGGGCGCCGCCGAAGCCGGCGCACAGCTGGCCAACGTCCGCTGCCCGGTCCTGGTCGTGCAGGGTGGTCTCGACTCGGACTGGGTGTCGCCGGAGGACGAAGGGAAGGCGATCGTGGCCGCCCTGCCGACCGGACTCGGCCGGCTGGTGGTGGTTCCCGGCGCCGGCCACTACGCGCACGTCCAGTTCCCGGCGCAGGTCGTCAGCGAGGTGCTGGCGTTCCTCACCTCGGCTCGTGCCTAGGGCGGGCCTGGACCGGGCCGCGGTCGTGACGGCCGCTGCGGCGCTGGCCGACGAAGTGGGCCTCGCGGCCCTGACCATGGGCCTGGTGGCCGAACGTGTCGGCGTCCGCACGCCCTCGCTGTACAAGCACATCGCGGGCCAGCACGATCTCAACCGGCGGATCGCAGCACTGGCTCTCACCGAGACGGCCGACGCGACCGGCACGGCCATCCAGGGCCGCGCCGGCCAGGACGCGCTCACGGCCGCGGCGCGCGCCTTCCGCGACTTCGTGCTCACTCACCCGGGCCGGTACGCGGCGACCATCGGGGTCGCCGAAACGGGCCCCGACGACCCGATCGCGATCGCGGAAGGCCGCCTGCTGGAGTCGTTCACCGCGGCCCTGCGCGCGTACGACGTCAGTCCGCACGACCTGGACCACGCCTTGCGCGCGGTCCGCAGTTTCCTCCACGGTTTCGCGACTTTGCAGTCGGCGCAGGGCTTTCGGCGGTCAGCTCACGTCGGCGACAGCTTCGAGTGGCTGATCGCGCTCGTCGACCGAGGACTGCGTTTCCCCTTGTGACCCGGCCGTCGGCGCTGTCTTCGCCGGCCCAAGACGACGTTCGCGCGTGAAAGAGTGTTCTCATGGCGGGTGGAGTGATGCCAGGGCATGGGGTCGTGCTCGAGACGGATCGCCTGGTGCTCAGGCCTTGGCGGGTGGCCGAGGCTGCCGTCCAGCGTGAGCTGTGGACCGAACGTGATCCACGAGTGCCGCCGCACCGGCGGATCGACGCGGAGGGGCGCCCCACAGTCGCGGAGCTCGAAGAGACGATCCGCGTCGGCCGGTCGTCCGGGTTGCCGGCGGTCGAGCGGAAGGCCGAGGGTGACGTCATCGGCTACTGCGGGCTGCTCGACGGAGGGCGTGGGCCGGAGCTGGCGTTCGAACTGCTACGCCGGGTCTGGGGTCAGGGATATGCGACGGAGGCCTCGATGGCGGTCTTGGACTGGGCCAGGTCGTCCGGGTACGCACGTTTGTGGGCCACGGTCTGGGACTGGAACACGGCTTCTCGCCGTGTGCTGGAGAAGCTCGGGTTCACCGAGACCGGGCGAGAGGAAGTGGACCCCGTCCACGGGACCACGCTGGTCTTCACGAAACGGCTCTGACCTACCCGGTCACTCGGGAGCGAAGAAGAGGTGCGACGCGCGTTCGCGGACGTCGGCGTCGGAGTGGTCGCGCAGCGCCGATACCAGCTCGCGCCACGGAAGCGACCAACCAGCGTGATGGCCGGCCTGGCTCGCGATGCTCGCCGCTAGCAACGCCTCTGCCGGGCTTGCCGTGAGGGCTCGGGCGGTGCCGAGCAGCTCGGGGCGGCCCGGGTCGTGGCCGGCCAGCCAGGCCGCGAGCCGGTCCGCCACTTGCCAAGCCGGTGCGGGACGGTCGGCGAGGGCGGCGATCCGGCGGAGGGCCGGCAGCAGGTCGCCGCGGCGGGGGAGGGCGGTGACGGCGAGCAGGAGCGCGTCCGTTCGGTACTCCGCCCGCTCCGCCAGTGTCATGGACAGCCGCAGCGCCGCAGCGCACATCGTTTCGCCGCCTGTGTCCAAGCGGGCGGCGAAGCGGACGAGGAAGAGACGCAGTCGTTGCCGCGCCGGCTGATCCCGGCCGTCGGCGACGACGTCGTCCCTTTCGGCGAGCGTCGTCACCACGGCGGGCAACGGCGCCGGATCGCCGGTGACCTCGGAGGCGGTGAGCAGCGCTTCGACCGCGGCTCGCCAGGTCGCGGTGCTGGTCAGGTCACCGATCACGGCGACCAGTGCGGGAGTTCCTTCGCGGTCCCAGGCGCTCCACGCGGGCCAGGCGGCCAAGCCGGTCCGTGCGGTGTCCGGGTCGGCGCTGCCCGCCACGGTCCGCACCAGCGCGCCGTAGCGCGCGCGGTAGCGCTCGGCGATGGTCATCGGGTCCGCTTCGGTCACGGCCGTGGCCACCGCGCTCATGGTGGCCGCCTCGGCGAGCCACTCCCAAGCACGGCCGTCGTCGAGCAGCCGGCGCGCGGCCGACACGATGGCGCGGCGGAGGTCGCGGTGCAGATCCGGAGTCGCCCACAGGGCGGCCAGTTCGCCGGCCGCATCCGGCACGCGGTGCTCGGCGAGCAACCGGATCGCTTCCTTGCGTGCCGTCACCTTCTTCCCGGCCAGCACGGGGCGGAGCGCGGCACCCAGGTCGGCCGGCGGGATGGCCCGGGCGGCCCGGCCGGCCGCGTACACCGCGACCCGGGCGCGCTCGGTATCGGCGTAACCGAGCAGCGTGCCCAGCGCATCGCCGGGCCGATCGGTCCACGCCAGGCCGGCCAGCGCCGCCTCGACCACGGCGACCTCGTCGTCTTGGAGGAACGGCAGCACGTCGTCGACGCGGGCACCGGGCAGGATCGCCAGGTGGGTCACGGCGGAAACCCGTTCCCAGACCGCCTTGCCGGGCGCGGTGGCGAGGTCGGCCAGCAACTCCGCGTACCGGGTGACCTGACGGGGCAGCCAGTTCCGCAACGACCCGCCGAACGTCGGCACCAGCCGGACACCGCGGGCGACGAACCGGCCGTGCGGCGGCCGGTCCAGCACGCGGTCGAGCAGATCGGTCCGGCGTCCGCTGACCGCGCTCGCGACCGCGGTCACCGTGATCGTGGACGAGTCGCGTCGCAGCACGGCCTCGACGCGTTCGTCCCGGCTCGCGGGCGGGGCCAGCCACAGTTCGAGCGCCCAGCGGACCGTGTTGTCGTCGGCCGCGCCGGTCGCTTCGCCCACGACGGCTTGGAGGTCGGGCATCGTCCACGCGCGCCGGTGCAGGCCCGACGCCAGGGACAGGGCCAGGTCATACCGGCCGGCGCGGGCGTCGGCGGCGACGCGGGGCCGCAGCGCGGACCACACGGTGTGCTCGGCGCCGAGGGGGAGGGCCTGGTCGAGCCGGTGCAGGGTGAGGGTGCGCGCGTGTCCGCCGGACCGGGCGAGGACCAGCAGCCCGCTTTCGACCAGGTCGGGCCGCGCCGTGAGCGTCCCTTGCCGGACCAGGGTGACCGCCAGGGTGCCGACCGCCTGGCGAGTGCCCCAGGACGCGTCCTTGGCCTGGACGGCATCGGTGGCCAGCTTGACCACTGTGGACGGATCGGCCGACCGCAGCAGCCAGCCCGGGATCGCGGCGATCGCCGCGAGCGCGGCGTGACGGACCGGGTCCTGCTCGTTGGGCAGCCGGGTCAGCGACGCCAGTACGCGAGCGACGACGTCCGGATCCCGGGTGGCCGCCGCCGCGCCGATCAACGACGGGTAGCCGAGAACCCGCTCCACCGCGGCCGGCCGAGCGGTCGCGGCGCGCAGCAGGGGCTCGGCTTCCGGCCACGGCAGCCGGGCGGTCGCCTCCCGCCGCAGGTCGGGGTGGTCGGCCACCGGGCGGGTGGCCAGCAGCCGGCGGGCTTGCTCGTGCCGGGACCGCCACGGCAGGAGGTCGAGCAGCGCCATCGGCAGTCCGGCCTGCTGCAGGTTCCGTTCGCCCAGCGCTCCACTCAGGACGGTCGCGCGCCGGCCGGGCGGGAGCCCGCGCAGCAACGCCGTCAACCGGGTCACATCGATGAGGGAGCTGCGCGCGAGCGAGGTCAGGGTCTCGTCCGAGGCCAGCCGCAGAGAGCGCTCCATGCTCCGGCCCGGCCGGAACCGGATGCGCCGCCCGGGATCGGCGAGGAGCGCGACGACACGGTCCGGATCGGCCTCGATCGCCTTGGCCAGCCAGCGGTCCGCGCCGGCCGGAAGCCCGGTCGGCGGCCCCGAGTGCGCGAGCAGGTCGACGAGCTGGCCGGGCTCGTGCCGGACCAGTTGCTTCAGCGCGGGGCCGAAGCGCGCCCAGGTGGCGTTGCGACCGGCTTCGCCGGCTTCGGTCAGCCGGTGGCGCAGGTGCGCGAGCACGACGGCGGGGTGCCGGCGGGTCAGCGCGGCGAGGTTGGGCACGGCGAAGTCCAGCTCCGGCAGCAGGGCCGTCACCGTCCCGGTTTCGCAGGCCGGGAGCACGGCGGCGGCTTCGTGGTCACCGAAGCGTGCGCGCACCGAAGGCAGGAGAGCTTCCGCCCACTCGGTGGCACCGGTGGCGCGCACCGCGCGGTAGAGGGTGTGCCGCCAGGCGAGGGGCGCGGTCGGGAGCGCCGCGGTGACGACGTCGAAGTGCAGGCCGCGGCGAGCGCAGTGGTTCATCGCCAGCCCGGCGACGCGGGTGTCGGCCGCGACGAGGCTGCGGCGCAGGTGCGTGTCGTCGTCCGCGATGACGGCCATCGTCACGGCCCAGGCGCGCGGCAGTCCGGGGACGGCGTCCAGTTCCGCGAGCAGAGCGGTCAGCTCCGGGGAGCCGGCCAGCGCGCGTGCGGTGTCGGCGAGGACCCGCCGTCGTGCCGGCGCCGCCAGCGGGTCGATCCGGGTCAGCAGCGCGCGCATGTCCATTTCGGTCATTGTTCCCGATCATGGAGCTCGCACCAACGCAATTCCGCCCGGCGGCCGTGGTCACCGCCTAGGATCGGCACGGCGCGGCCGGACGCCTCGATCTCCGGTGGAGAGCTGTGGAGGCGAGCATGTCACCCCTTACCTCGACGAGCATCGAGACCATCCCGCGGGTACTACTGCTCGTAGTGGGTGTGCTCGGCTTGATCTTCTCGATCAAGGGGCGGTCCAAGGGGGTGTCCGGCTTCATGGTGGGGGCCTTCGCCGTCATGCTCGTCACGACGGTGGCGGGCATCGTGTGGCAGTTCGTGGCGCTGAACGCGGCGTCCTGGAGCAGGTCCAGCCACCTCAGCGTGGACGATGTCCGCCTGATCTTCCTTGCGGTGGGTATCCCGCTCGACGTCGCCGCGGTGCTCTCGTGGCTCCTGGTCGTGATCGCGGTCGTCAAAGGCGGCCGTCCGCCTCGGCAGGCCGGTTTCCCGCCTTATCCGGGGCCTGCCGGTTATCCGATGGTCGCTCAGCCGGGCTTCGTGAGTCCCCAGCACGGCTACCCGCACACCCAGCAACCGCCGAATTAGCCTTCGAGGTCAGGCGCGCAAACGGACGCTGATGCCGGTGACGCTCACCCGCGCGGATCCGGTCGCGAAGTACTCGTCGCTGCGGGCGTCGAAGTCCGATTGCCGGCTCGGCCACACCATGATGAGCGTGTGGTCCGCGGGCGCCGGCCACCCCTGACCAGCTGTTCGCGATGTCCGGCGACGCGAGCGGCAGCGGGTCGATCGTGTTCGTGTTCCTTGCGAGCACACAGCCGCGGCCCGTATTTACCAACTCCCGGCCGCTGTATATGTTGTCACCAACAACATATTCACCGTGGCGGGGTTTCCCCACGTCCCGCCGCCAGGAGGTGTCGTTTCGATGAGGAAACACGACAGAGCCGGTGGTTCCCGTGCCGGCGTGCTGAGGAGCCGGGCGGCCCTCGTGGTGACGGCCGGCTGCCTGCTCCTGGGCGTTACGACGGCGCCCGCCGCCTCCGCAAGTGGCCACGCCGGCGGTGGCGACGGGTGGGTGCTGAGCACGACCGACACGGCGAAGAACTACTCGCCCACGTTCGTCGGCAACGGCTACCTCGGCGCCCGGGTCCCCGCGGCGGGCCACGGGTACAGCAGCAAGCCCATCGTCACCCAGTCGCAGCTCGCCGGCTTCTACGGCGCGCCCTCGGCCGGGCAGGAGGAGCGAGCCGGTCTGCCGACCTGGACCACCCTCGGGTTCGGGCGCGGCGGCGACGTCTACGGGCTGGGGGAGTGGTCCTGCGGATTCGGGCAGCTGTGCCCCGCCGCGTACGGGAAGATCTCCGGGGGCGCGTTCGTCGAGAGCTCCCACCCCGGCTCCACCACCGGCGCCTACCTGGCCGGGCTGAACACCAACGACAAGCCGACGGTCGGCGGCACCGACGTCATTCCCGTCCGGGACGCGCCGGCCGGCCCGGCGACGCTGGCCGTGCGGTACGGCAACGGCAGCGGCGGCCCGCAGACCGTCCACATCGGCGTCAACGGCCAGTCTCGGCAGGTGTCCGTACCCAGCCTGGCGAGCTGGGACGACTGGGCGGTGGTGACCGTGCCGGTGACCCTGACCGCGGGCGCGAACACCGTGGAGGTCACCGTCACCGACGGGGACACGGCGCGCGTCAACGTCGATTACCTCGCGCTGTACCCCGGCGGCGCGCAGCCACCGACGCAGGTCGCTCCGTCAACCGTGGGCACCACCACGAACTACCGGCAGTCGATGGACCTGCGCACCGGGGTGCTGACCACGTCGTTCGACTGGACCTCACCCGCCGGTGACGCGACGAGCTTCACCTACGAGGTCAACGCCAACCGCGCGGACGGCCACCTGGGCACGGTGAGCGTGCGCGCGGTCCCGCACTGGAGCGGAACGGCCACGGTGGTCGACGCGTTCGACGGTCGAGGGCTGGACCACGCCTCGACCAGGGACTCCCGGGTGGACGGCCGGACCGCGACCCTGTCGCAGACCGTCGTGAGCGACGGGAACCTGGTCACCGCCGGGATGAGCTCCGCGCTGCGCGTCGAGGGCAAGACGCCGACCACCCGGGCGATCGCCGACCCGGGTGACGGCGGCGCGGGGCAGCGCGCGGACTTCCCGGTGCGCGCCGGAGCGCCGGTGCGGATCACCAAGTACGTGGGCGTCGCCTCCAGCGTCGACACCGACCGGCCGCTCGCGGCGGCGACTCCGCAGCAGGCCGCCGCGAAGACCGCGGCCCGCGCCGCCGCGGACGGCTACCAGCGGGCGCTGGCGCGCAACCACGACGCGTGGGCACGCCTGTGGCAGTCGAGCATCTCGGTCCCCGGTGACACCGCCATGACGGCGCAGATCCACGCGTCGATGTTCTACCTGCTCGCCGGCGTGCGCGCCGGGGTCGTCTGGAGCGCCAGCCCGGGCGGCCTGTCCTCGGACGGCTACAGCGGGCACGTGTTCTGGGACATGGAGACGTGGATGTACCCGGCGCTGCTGGCCCAGTACCCCGACATCGCCGCCGACGCGAACACCTACCGGCAGCAGCGCCTGCCGGCGGCGCGGGCGGCCGCCGCGGCACTGTCCACTCCGGACCACCCGATCAAGGGTGCGAAGTTCCCGTGGCAGAGCGCGCTGACCGGCAAGGAGACGACCCCGGACTGGTCTCCCGACGGCAAACAGGAAATCCACATCAACTCCGACATCGCCCTGGCGCAGTGGCAGTACTACGAAGCGACCGGCGACAAGGCGTGGCTGCGCGACAAGGCGTGGCCCGTGCTGCAGGGCATCGCCGACTACTGGGCCACGCGCGCCGTGCCCGACCCGGCCGGTGGATACGCCATCAACGACGTCAAGGGCGCCGACGAGTACCACGACAACGTCAACAACAGCGCCAGCACCAACGCCGGCGCGCAAGCCTCGCTGCGCATCGCGATCCGCGCCGCCGGCATCGTCGGCCGAACCGCCGATCCGGCCTGGAGCAAGGTCGCCGACGGCCTGAAGATCCCGGTCGACACAGGCGCGAACATCCATCCCGAGTTCGACGGGTACGCCGGGCAGACCGTCAAGCAGGCCGACGTCACGCTGCTGCAGTACCCGTGGGCGGTGCCGATGCCGCCCGGCCTGGCCCAGAACGACCTGGACTACTACCAGCAGCGCACCGATCCGAACGGCCCGTCGATGACGGACGCGATCGCCACCATCGCCGGTGCGGCCCTCGGGTCGCCCGGCTGCCAGGTCTACACCTCCCTGCGCGACAGCGCGGGTCCGTACTTGGCGGCGCCTTTCGACCAGTGGTACGAGACGCGCACTGGCGGAGCGTTCGACTTCACGACGGGCCAGGGCGGTTACCTGCAGGAGTTCCTCTACGGGTTCACCGGGCTGCGGTGGGGAACCGACGCCGTCACGGTCGATCCGTTCCTGCCGCCGCAGCTGCCGGGGGTCGACATCACCGGCGTCCAGTGGCACGGCCGCACGTTCGACCTGTCGGTGGGGGCGCGAACGACGAAACTGGTTCTGCGGTCCGGTCCGCCGCTCCCCGTCCGGGTCGGCATCGGCAGTGCCGACGTGCGGCAGGTCCGGCCCGGCAGCACGCTGCAGGTGCCCACCCGGCACCCCGCGGGCGATCCGGCGGACTGCGGTTCTTGATGGCCGTCTTTCGTAGTGAACTACCCGGGGCTCACCGGTAGCGCGGGATCGGCCGCCTGCGCGCGTCGCACGTGCGATCGGGCGTGGGCGGCCGCTTCGCCGAGGTCGGTGAACAGGTGGTTCTCGTGCCGGAGCTTGCCGAGGGCGCCGGTGGCGCTCAGCAGGTGCCGGTGGTGCGGCCGGATTCCCTTGAGCAGCACCGTGATCCCGCGGGCTTCGAGTTCTTCGATCGCTTCGCCGAGCGCTTTCGCGCCGGTCGCGTCGAGGAGGTGCAGGCCGGACAGCCGCAGGATGACCACGAGGATGTGGTCGGCGGTGCCGGCGACTTCGGTGACGATGCGTTCGGAGGCGCCCCAGAACAGGGCACCTTCGAAGCCGAACACCGCGATGTGCTCGTCGCCGGGGGTGGCGGGGCCCGGCAGCGGGTCCTGCCGGGCGTGGGCGGCGCCGGCAAGGTGGCGCAGGGCGAAGAACGCGGCGACGAGCAGGCCGATTTCGACGGCGAGGATGAGGTCGGCCGCGACGGTCACCAGGGCGGTCACGGCGAAGGTGGCCGCGCTGGATCGGCTCGCGTGGAGGACTTCGCGGATCGTGCCGAACGGGACCATCTTCAGGCTGGTGACCATGAGGACCCCGGCCAGCGCGGCCAGGGGGATGCGGGAGACGAGGCCGGTGGCGGCGTAGATCACCGCGAGGATCACTAGTGCGTGCGTGATGGCCGCCAGCCGCGTGCGGGCCCCGGAGCGGACGTTGACCGCGGTGCGGGCGATCGCGCCGGTGGCGGGCATGCCGCCGAAGAGGCCACTGGCGATCGAGGCCAGGCCCTGGCCGACGAGTTCGCGGTCCGGGCGGGTGGGCCCGACTGGTGGCCCCGTGCGGGTCATCGTCACGGCGACGCGCGCGGAGAGCAGCGATTCGATCGCCGCCAGCGCGGCGACCGCGACGACGGCTCCGGTGAGGTCGCCGACCGCCCCGAGGGTGAAGGACGGCAGCGCGGGGCTCAGGGCGCTCGGCAGGCTACCGATCCGCGGGAGCGGCGCGTGGACGAGCTCGGCGGCGACGGTCGCCGCGGCGACCGCGAGCAGGGACGCCGGTATCCCGCGGTGCAGCTTGGGCAGCGCCAGCATGACGACCGCGACCAGCGCCACGGTCGCCAGCGTCCAGAGGGCCGTGCCGCCGCCGGTCACGGCGTGGGCGATGGCGCCGGCGGCGGCCAGGAGCGGGTTCTTTCCCGGCGGCGCGGTCGTGCCGACGGCCGCGGGGACCTGCTGCAGGAAGATGATGCAGGCGATCCCGAGCGTGAAGCCCTCGACGACCGGCCAGGGAAGGAAGCCGACCAGCCGGCCCAGCCGGGCGGCTCCCGCGACGAGCACGACCAGACCGCCGAGGATCGAGACCAGGGCGACCGACGACGGCCCGTGGACGGCGACGATCGGGGCCAGGACCACGGCCATCGCACCGGTCGGCCCGGACACCTGGACCGGTGAGCCGCCGAACACCGCGGCCACGATCCCGGCGACGACGGCCGTGACCAGGCCGGCGGCCGGTCCCGCGCCGGAGCTGACCCCGAAGGCCAGCGCCAGCGGCAACGCCACGACACCGACCGTGACCCCGGCGAGGAGGTCCGCGCGCACCACCGGCGGCCGCAGGTCGTAGTCACCGCGGCCCGGCAGGAGGTCCCGAGCCGTCGCGAGGACGCTCACACCTGGGCCGAGACCGCGTCGAGCACGGCTTGGGGGCTCGCGCCGGGGAGCGGCGGCAGTTCGCGCGCGGCGCGCAGCTGTTCCGAGCCGGGACGCAATCCGGCCAGCAGGAAAGCGCGGGCGACCACGAGCAGCTCGGCCACCAGCGGTTCGGCGAGCCAGTATTCGACGGCGTTGCCGGAGCGCGACGAGGTGACGACCCGGGTGCGGCGCAGTACCGCGAGGTGCTGGGACAGCTGGGAGGCTTCGCAGCCGGTCACTTCGAGCAGCCGCGTCACGGGCGCGCCCTCGTCACCGGCGGCGGCCAGCACCTCCAGGACCTGGATCCGTGTCGGGTGGGCGAGGCACTTGAACAGGTCGGCCTTGATCCGGTACAGCGGCTCGGTCGTGCGGGACCTCGCGGGCATGGGCACCTCCTGGATTGATGACTCTATCAATCCATCAATCCGTGGCGGTACCCCGGCTGGCTCAGACCGGGGTACTACACGGGGAGCGCGGTCGGCTCGGTGCTGCCGGACAGCCGTGCGGCCGACGTTTCCGGCGACATCGGGGCGCCGGATCTCCCGGCGCCCCGGACGTCTCGGATCAGCGGACCGCTCGGGCCGAGCTCTCACCGGGAGGCGACTCGAGTTCGGAGCTCTCGGGGAGCGTGCCACGGCGCAGGTCCGCTTCGGTCCGCACCTGGACGCGGCGGGGATTCGCGACAAGGCGGGGAGTGGGGTTCTCGTTCACGGCGGTCCTTTCGACATCTTCCAGTTCCGGTCTACCCCGAGTGCCGGACGGGCGAACTGTGATCAACAGCGCAGGTGGTGCTCGCCATAACGGCCGCGTATCCCTGGGGCGCGATCAGCTGCCGTGAGACCGATCTAACCGGCAGTTGATCGTGGACTTACGCGCGAGAAACCTCCCGGCGGTTCCCTGGTCACCAGGGTGACCACCACGACCGGGAGGCGAAGTGACGAGCATCTACGAACAGATCGGCGGCCAGGAAGCACTGGTGGCCGTGGTCGACGACTTCTACGAGCGGGTCCTGGCCGACGCGGAACTGGCCGCCTTCTTCAAGGGCACGAACCTGCCGCGGCTGAAGGGCATGCAGGTCGAGTTCTTCGCCGGCGCGCTCGGCGGGCCGGACGAGTACCGCGGCCGGTCCATGAAGGACGTCCACCGGGGCCGGGGCATCGAGCGGCACCACTTCGACCTCGTCGCCAAGTACCTGGCGGACTCGCTGCTCGCCGCCGGCGTGCCCGAGGAGACCACGCAAACCATCATCGGCGCCGTCGCGCCCTTGTCGGCGGACATCGTCTCCCCGGCCTGAGGGCCGGGTGACCGGCGGTCTCAGCCCTCCGCGACCAGCGGTTCCAGCACCAGCTCGGGCACCCGGCGCTGCAGGATGCGCAGGTCCATCTCCTGCTCGAACAGGGCCAGCTCGGTGCCGTCGGCGCGGGTGAGCACCTCGCTGCGGCGCTCACCGTTCACGATGGACCGCTGGGCGGGGTCGGGGAGCCGCCGCACCGCGGTGTAGGGCAGGTGGTCCAGCCGGACCGGGCAGGTGAACTCGTGCTCGAGCCGGTGCGCGGCGACCTCGAACTGCATCGGACCCACCGCGGCCAGCACGGGGGCCGCGTCGCCGCGCAGGTCGGAGGTGAGCACCTGGACGACGCCTTCGGCGCCGAGCTGTTCGATGCCCTTGCGGAACTGCTTGGCGCGGCCGAGGTCGGTGGGCCGGGCGACGGCGAAGTGCGCGGGTGCGAAGCTCGGCAGGCCGGGGAACCGCACGGCCGGCTTGCCGTCGTGGAGCGTGTCGCCCACGCGCAGCGCGGCGGCGTTGACGAGCCCGATGACGTCCCCGGGGTAGGCGGTGTCGAGAGTGGAGCGCTGCTGCCCGAAGACCTGCTGGACGTACTTGGTGGCGAAGGGTTTCCCGGTGGTGGCGTTGGTCACGACCATGCCGCGCTCGAACTTCCCCGAGCACACGCGGGCGTAGGCGAGCTGGTCGCGGTGCGCGCGGTCCATCCCGGTCTGCACCTTGAACACGAACGCCGAGAAGGGGTCCTCGAGGTCGCGCGGACGCCCGTCGACGTCGGTCCGGGCGGTGGGCCGGGGTGCGAGTTCGACCAGCAGGTCGAGCAGGTGGCGGACACCGAAGTTCAGCACGGCCGCGCCGAACAGCAGCGGGGTCGCCGAGGCGTCGGCGAAGCGCGCGGGGTCGAACTCGCCGCCGGACGCCTGGATCAGTTCCGCTTCCTCTTGGGCCGTCGTCCACTCGTGGCCGGCTTCGGCTTCGGCGGCCGCGGGAGTGAGGTGCTCTTCGGGGGCGGCGGTGGCCCCGCCCGTGGTCCGCCCGTAGCGCACGAACTGGCCGCTGCGGAGATCGGCGACGCCGCGGAAGTGCCCGGCGCTGCCGACCGGCCACGTCAAGGGCATCGGCGGCAGCCCGATCCGCTCGGTGAGCTCGTCGCACAGGTCCAGGGCCTCTCGGCCGGGGCGATCCCACTTGTTGATGAACGTGATCACGGGGATGCCGCGGTAGCGGCACACGTCGAACAGTTTCAGCGTCTGCGGCTCCAGGCCCTTCGCCGCGTCGAGCAGCATCACCGCCGAGTCGACGGCCGACAGCACCCGGTAGGTGTCTTCGGAGAAGTCCGCGTGCCCCGGCGTGTCCAGCAGGTTGATCACCGTGTCGCCGTACTCGAACTGCAGCGCCGCCGACGTGATCGAGATACCGCGGGCGCGCTCCATCTCCATCCAGTCCGAGGTGACGCCGCGTCGCCCGCCCTTGCCGTGCACGGCACCCGCCTCGGAGATCACCCGCGCGTGCAGGGCGAGCGCCTCGGTCAACGTCGATTTGCCCGCGTCCGGGTGGCTGATCACCGCGAAGGTCCGGCGCCGGCGGGCCTGCGCCGGCACCTCCGTTCCTGCGGGCTGGAGCGTGGTCTCGGTCATCACCGGCAACCCTACCTTTGCGTGAGGGCGAGGCCGGGCGGGGCAAGGCCGGGTCGCCGGCGCCCTCGGTCGCGCGGCTACTTCCGGCGCCCGAGCGCCTTCGCGCGGTCGTGGGCCCAGCCGGCCAGCACGATTCCGGCCGCCGTGGCCACCAGGTAACCGACCAGGGTTCCGGTGAACCCCGCTCCCAGCCATCCCAGCAGCCCGGTGTTCGCGTGGTCGATCAGCAGCCGGATCGCGCCCTGGGCGCCCACGACCGTCAGGACCGCCCCCAGGATCTGCAGCACGTCGAACTTCACGGTGTCCCCCCTCCAATTCCTGATACGAACGTATCATAACCATGGGTGATAACCTCGCGGCGTGGCGGGGAGCCGGATCACGGTGCAGGTGGGCGAGCGGCAGCTGACGCTCTCGAACCTCGAAAAGGTGCTGTATCCGCGCCACGGCTTCACCAAGGGCGAGGTGCTCGACTACTACACGCGCATCGCGCCGCTGCTGCTGCCGCACGTCCGCGACCGCGCCATGACGTTCGTGCGGTTCCCCGACGGTGTCGCCGGCGGCTCGTTCTTCGAGAAGGACGTCTCGCGCCACGCGCCCGACTGGGTCCGCACCGCCCGCCTCACCGTCGGCGGCCGCGGCAAGGAGCCCGAGGTCATCGCGTACCCGCTGATCAACGACCTGCCCGAGCTCGTCTGGGCGGCGAACCTCGCCGCGCTCGAGCTGCACGTCCACCAGTGGACCGTCGACGGCGGCGACGAGCGGAGCACGCCGGACCGGCTCGTGTTCGACCTCGACCCCGGACCCGGCGCGACGGTCGTCGACTGCTGCCGCGTCGCCGAGCGCCTGCACGACGTGCTCACCGCCGACGGGCTCACCCCGGTGGCGAAGACCAGCGGCTCCAAGGGCATGCAGCTGTACGCGGGCGTCGTGACGACCGACGCCGCCGAGACGTCGCAGTACGCGAAGGCCCTCGCCGAGCGGCTCGCCGCCGAGACGCCGGACCTCGTCGTCGCGCGGATGACCAAGACGCTGCGGCCGGGCAAGGTCTTCATCGACTGGAGCCAGAACAACCCCTTCAAGACGACGATCGCGCCGTACTCGCTGCGGGGGCGCGACGAGCCGACCGTGTCGACCCCGGTCACGTGGGACGAGGTGCGCGCCTGCCGGCACGTCTCGCACCTGAGGTTCACCGCCGACGAGGTCCTCGACCGCGTCGGCGACCTCGGTGACCTCTTCGCCGAACTGGACCGGACGCGCGTTCCGATTCCTGCGTTCGGCTGAATTTCGGAATTCGTTATTCCGCGGCTGAATCGCGCCGGTTTCCGAGGTGCCGTACGCCACTGTGGACGCAGTGTCGCGACGGCGGGCGCGACCAGGCGATTTCGATCGTCCACTGTGGACCGCTGCACGTGCAGACGGCCGTGTCGGTGCGCGGCGCCGATGATCGGGACGATTGCGTTGTGCGCCAAGCTGGACGAACTCGGTACGGTCTACCCGTAAACCGCCGTCTTGAGCCGCCGGAGCCGGTCATGAAGATCCAGAAACCGCCGCGGCTTTCGCGAGCCTTCGGCCGTTCTTCGCCGGGCGCGTTGTGCGAGCCGTTCTCGGTCACGACGTCGTTCCCCGGCGATCGGAGCACGCTTGTCACGGTGGTGGGCGACATTGATCTCGCGACTGTCGCCATTCTTGTCGAATGCGCGGAAACCGCGCTGAAAATCGGCGGCCCGCTCGTCGTCGACCTCGGCGGGGTGACTTTCTGCTCCGGCGTCGGCCTCCGGGCGCTGCGGCGGGTGCAGGAGCGCGCCGACGAACTGGCCGTCCCGCTGGCGTGGGTGGTCGGCACGCCGGCGATGTGGCGGCTGCTGCGGGGGACCGGCGTCGCCGGCTTCTCCTGCTACCGGGATCGGGCCGACGCGCTGGCGGCGGTCGGCTGATCCGCTTCGACCGGCCGGGCAGGGTGCGCGGCCGGGTTCCGCGAAGAAGGGAAACGGGTGTCCGGCCTGATCGACACCGATCTCGAGTTCTGGTTCCAGCGCGGCCTGCGCGCGTACCTCGGCGAGGTGGCGGGGGCGCTCGGCTTCGGCCTCGAGTCCTGCACCGTGGACGTCGACGTCCCGGTGTCGGCCTACGTCGCGGTGGACTGGCGGCTGCGCCGGTTCCCCGACCGCGACGTGGCGCTGCTGTGGGACGAGGTGCACGGCTGGGCCGTCGCCGTCGAGGCGGCGTGCGGGGAGGAGATGATCGTGCTGGCCTACCTCGGCGGCGCCGACATCCTGCCGCCGTCGCGCGTGATCGTGCGGTTCCTGGCCGCGTTGCGGGCCGGGGACCTGGAGCCGGACGGGCCGGGTTCGCCCGTGCTGCGCCGCGCCGGGAGCCACCAGGAGCTCCTGCCGTTGCTGCCGGCGGGGTGACGCTGCCCCGGCCGATCCTCCACACTGGAGCGATGGGGACGGTGCCGGACGCGGTGGCGCCGATGCTGGCCGTCGACGGGTCCCTCCCGGACGACGACCAGCACGGCTACGAGTGGAAGTGGGACGGCTTCCGGGGCTGCGCCCGGGTCGCGGCCACCGGCGAGGCCCGGATCACCAGCCGCAGCGGCAGCGACCACACCCACCGCTACCCCGAGCTGCAGGAGATCTTCGCGCCCGCGCTCGGCGGTCACGCGGCGGTGCTCGACGGCGAGGTCGTCGCGCTGAACGCGGCAGGCCGCCCGGAGTTCGAGCTGATGCAGCGCCGCGCGATGCACGAGCCGACGGCGAAGCTGCGGGCCGAGGTCCCGGTCGTCTACTTCGCCTTCGACCTGCTGCGGATCGGTTCGGAGTCGCTGCTGGACCGGCCCTACGAGCAGCGGCGTGCACTGCTCGCGGAGCTGGTCCGGCCCGCCGACGGCCGGCTCGTCGTCCCGCCCTGGTACACCCGCGCCGACATCACACCGGACCAGTTGCTGGCGACGGCGGCCCAGCACGGCATCGAGGGCGTCGTCGCGAAGCGGCTGGACGCGCCGTACCTGGCCGGCGCTCGTTCGCCGTTGTGGACGAAGCGCGCGCTGACCCAGACGCGCGAAGTGGTCGTCGGCGGCTGGCGGACCGGCGCGGGCCGCCGCGCGGGCACGCTCGGCGCGCTGCTGCTCGGCGCGTACGACGACGACGGCGCGCTGGTGTACATCGGCGACGTCGGCACCGGGTTCACCGACGACGCGCTCGAGGGCCTCCGCGAAATCCTCGCCCCGCTGGCGCGTCCGGCGTCCCCGTTCGCCACTGACGTGCCGCGCGACCGCGCCCGCGGCGCGCACTGGGTCGAGCCGGACCTGGTCGGCGAGGTCGTCCACCGCCGGGTCACGCCGGACCTGCGGCTGCGTCACACGTCGTGGCGCGGCCTGCGGCCGGACCGGACGCCCGGCGAGGTACGAGTGCCGAAACCGACAGGAGCGCTGTGAACCCGGCCGTGCGCTTGGTCGAGATCACCGGCGCGAACCGGGAAGCGGTGTGCGCCTTGCGTGTGCACCCGGGTCAGGAGCGGTTCGTCGCGTCGGTGGCGAAGTCGCTGGAGGACGCCGCGACGACGCCCGAGGGCGAACCCTGGTACCGGGCCGTCTACGCGGACGACGAGCCGGTCGGCTTCGTGATGCTCAGCTGGGACGTCCCGCCCGGGCGCCCCGGCATCCTCGGGCCGTACTTCTTGTGGCGGCTGCTCGTCGACGGGCGGCACCAGGGCCGCGGGATCGGCCGCGCGGTGCTGAGCGAGGTCGTCTCGCTGCTGCGGGCCGACGGTGCGACCGAGCTGCTCACGAGCCACCAGCCCGGTGCCGACGGCCCGGGCGCCTTCTACCGGAAGTTCGGGTTCACCCCGACCGGGGAGATCGACCACGGCGAGATCGTGCTTCGGCTCGGATTGTGATCGCCGTCACGGCCGGTCACATCGGTCCGGCGGGCGGAGTCGTGGGGGTGACGGACCCGGAACCCCGGGGCCCGCGATCTCCCGGAGGAGCTCCGATGTCCACCGCACACCTGATCGTCACCCTTTTCGCCGCCGCCTTCGTCGGCTTCTCGGCCGTCTCGGTCTTCGCCCGGGCGAAGTGGGTCGTGGAGCCGATCACCTCCTACGGCGTGCCGGAGGCGTGGTGGCCGTGGCTGGGCGCGGCCAAGGCGGCCGGCGCGGTGGGCCTGGTCGTCGGGTTGTTCGTGCCGCCGATCGGCGTCGCGGCGGCGATCGGGCTGGTGCTGTACTTCCTCGGCGCGGTCGTCACCGTGGCCCGCGCCCGGTCGTACGGGCACCTGGCGTTCCCGGTGCTCTACCTGGCGCCGGTGGTCGCTTCGCTGGCGCTGCTGTCCTGACCGGCGAGCCAGGTGAGGGCGTCGGCCGCGTGTTCCAGCACGGAGAGGTGGCCGTCGCCGGGGGTGAGCCGGAGCTCGGCGCCCGGGATCCGCGCGGCGAGCCACTCGCTGTGCGTGGCGGGGACCATCCGGTCGTCCGCGCCGTGCACGAGCAGCGTCGGGACGGTGATGGCCGCCGGGTCGCAGCCCCACGGCGTGACGTAGGCGAGGTCGTCGTCGATCAGGCCGGCGGCGCCGAGGGCCGGCTGGACGACCTCGTCGAGCCACGACCACGACCCGGTGAGGGTGGCGAAGTCGGCTTTGGTGAAGACGTCCGGGTCGAACTCGGCGGCGGCTTCGTACTTTTCCTTGGCAGCCCGGCCTTCGGCGGCGGCCCGCAACGAAGCGGCACTGGCGGCGGCCATGCCGTCGAACCAGCCCTCGGCCCCGAAGGGCGCGACGGCGGCGAGGCTGGCGACGGCCCGGACGCGGCCGGGCAGCAGCGCCGCGGCGGCGAGGGCGTGCGAACTGCCACCGGAGTGCCCCATGACGGCGAAGTCCCCGATCCCGAGCGCGTCGGCGACGGCGGCCACGCACCCGGCGGCGTCCCCGACGGTCCGGTCCGCCAGGTGTGTGGAGCGGCCGTAGCCGGGCCGGTCGTAGGAAACCCAGCGGACACCGAGGCTTTCGGCGAGCGGCAGCAGCGGCCCGGGCGGCGCGCCGAGGTTGGGGGTTCCGTGGTGCCAGAAGACGGTGAGCTGCGCGGAGCCGCCGGTGTCGTAGACGTGCAGGCTACGTCCGTCCGGCAGGGCGAGGTCCGTTTCGATCACCATGCGCCGAGCCTAGCCGCTGTAACGAAAACCGGGTTCGGATCGTCGGAGAACCACGACACCACCGCGAGGGGAGCCGGCATGAGCAACGGGAACTACGCGATCTTGGGCGAGGACCGGTATCCGTTCCACGTCTGGTACGACGAAGACAACCGGGCGATCCACCTGACGTGCACCGACCCCCGGCTGACCGACGAGAGCGGGCAGAAGCCGGGCTTCTTCCGCGAGTTCAACGCCAATCCGCGCTCGGCGGACTACGACCCGGCCAACTTCAACCGGTTCGCCCGGTACCTCCGCCAGGAGGGCAAGGCCGCGCCGGACGAGGTGCCGGTCCATCCGCGGCAGCTCGCCCAGCGGCCGCGGGTGATCGAGGCGCTCGCCGCGGACGGCTGAGTGTCAGCGGGCCAAGCGTTCCGCGAGCCAGGCCAAGGACAACGGGTACCGGTAGTCGATCGCGGCGTGGCCGGCCTCGAACAGCTCGAAGTGGATCCGGTCCTCCGGCAGCCCCGCCTTGACCACCTCCGCCCGGAACGCCTCCGCGCCGACGTCGAGGAAGTACTCGTCGCTCGTGCCCGCGTCGATCCACACCGCTCGCCACGAGCTCACCGCCTCGGCGCGGTCCGGGACCATGCGGACCGGGTCCCAGTCCAGCCAGCGCTGCCACACCTCCGGGCGCACCACGCCCGTCGCCGGGTCGAACGGCAGCTCCGGCGTTCCGTCCGGACGCGGCGAGAAGCACGCCGAGACCCCGAGCAGCTGCAGCAGCGTCGCGTCCTCCGGCCGGGTGAACGCCGGGCGCGTGCGGAAGTCCGTCCACCACGCCTGGATGTCCTGGCCGTACCCGCGCAGGGCGCGGACCGCCTTGCCGAAGTCCGGGACGTAGCACAGCTCGTACAGCGAGTCGCCCGCGTGCGTCGCCAGGGCGCCGAACACGTCGGGGCGCAGCATCGGCGTGATCATCGCGCCGAACCCGCCCGACGACTTGCCCGCGATCGCGCGGGACTCGCGGTCCGGGATCGTGCGGTAGTGCGCGTCCACCCACGGCACGATCTCGTCACACAGGTACGAGTGGTAGCGGCCCGTCCCCGGCGAGTCGACGAACTGCGAGCCGCCGTACGCGGTCCACGCGTCGACGTACACCACGACACAGCCCGGTGCGCCGCCGGCGAACACCGCGTCGGCCGTCTCCACGAACGGCTGCCGGAACGGCGTCCGGTTGGCCCACATCGACAGGTGCCCGGTGTAGCCCTGGATCACGTAGACCACCGGGTACCGCTCACCGCCGTCGTCGTAGCCCGGTGGGACGTACACCCACAGCGGCCGCTCGTGCGGGTCGCCGAGCGGGTTGTCCCGCAGCAGCGCGGATTCGACGGTGTGCCGGTCGAGCCGGCCGGCGAGGTCGCCGTCCCAGGGCAGCATGCCGCCAGTCAACCACGGTTCAACCGGTTGCACGGGCTAAGCGATACCTCTTTTCCGCGGGTAGCGTTGAGCCGTTCCGCCCCGACCGCCGTGTTATGGGCACGGTGGTGGGTCAGGGGAATGCGGGGAAGAACCATGAAGAGTCCGGGGCCGTTGTTCACTCTGCTCGCGGGTGTCGTGCTCGCCGGCGGGATCGGGATCGTCAACCTGGCGACCGGGACCGGCGTCGCGCCGGTCGCCGGCGCCGCCAACGCGGCGAGCGTCGCGAGTTCGTCACCGCCGACGACTTCGGCGGCACCCAAAGCCGAGGCGCCGAAGGCGGACGCGCCCTCCCGGGCGGACTACGCGGGGCGCGTCACCGGCGGCGGCGCGTCCGTGGCGGTTTCGGTGCGTGACGGCCACGCGATCGCGTACCTCTGCGACGGCAAGAAGGTCGAAGCCTGGCTGCAGGGCGTGACGGTCGGCGGGAAGCTGGACCTCAAGGGCGCCAAGAACGCCAGCCTGACGGGCAGCTTCGACGCCGCTTCGGTCACCGGGACCGTGACGGCGGCCGGCAAGACGTGGCAGTTCACCGCGCCCACCGCGAAGAAGCCCGCGGGGCTCTACCGCGCGGCGCCGAAGGTGAAGGGCAAGACCGCCAAGGTCGGCTGGATCGTGCAGCCCGACGGCAGCCAGGTCGGCATCCTCACGACGGACGAGGAGTCGGCCGCCGCTCCCGCGCTCGACCCGGCCGCCGCCACGGCGACCGTCGACGGCGCGCCCGTGACCGCCGAGCCGGTCAGCGGCCTGGCCGGGCAGGGTGACTTCTGATGACCACGGCGGGCAACCGCGCCGGGGCCGCGCTCCTCGCGCCGCTCGGTGCCGGCGCCGTCGTCGCGGTGGTGCTCGGCGTCTACGGCAGCCTGCACACGCCGACCGGCGTCGCGGTGAACGTCGCCGGGTTCTCCAGCCCGATGGCGGTGAAGGCGTGGCTCGCGACGGTCGTCGTCGTGCTGGCGATCGTCCAGCTGCTCTCGGCGCTGGCGATGTACGGCAAGCTCGGCCGCACCGCACCCGCATGGGTCGCCCCGGTGCACCGCTGGTCGGGGCGGCTGGCGTTCCTCGTGTCGATCCCGGTGGCGCTGCACTGCCTCTACGCGCTCGGGTTCCAGTCGTTCGACACCCGCGTGCTCCTGCACTCCCTGCTGGGCTGCTTCTTCTACGGCGCGTTCGTCGCGAAGATGCTGCTGCTGCGCAAGGACGGCGCGCCCGGCTGGTCGCTCCCGCTCCTCGGCGGCCTCGTGTTCACCGCACTCGTCGGGCTCTGGCTGAGCGCGTCGCTGTGGTTCTTCACCCAATCGGGCTTGACCTTCTAGGCGGGGGACGATCGTGCGCGAAGAAGACACGGACGCGGCCGTCACCCGCCGGATCGCGCTCGCGGCGGCGGGCGCCGGGCTGGTGGCGGGCTGCAGCACCTACGGCGGCAACGCGGGGACGTCGTCCGCCGCGGCGCCGCCCCCGGCCGCCGGGACGGAGCTGGGCGAGGCCGGCGACGTCCCGGTCGGCGGCGGCAAGGTGTTCGCGGACAAGCAGGTGGTGGTGACCCAGCCGGCGGCGGGGACGTTCGCGGCGTTCTCGGCGATCTGCACGCACCAGGGCTGCGCGGTCGACGCCGTCGACGGCGGCACCATCAACTGCCCGTGCCACGGCAGCAAGTTCAAGATCGCCGACGGCTCGGTCGCGAACGGCCCGGCGTCGCAGGCGCTGGAGAAGAAGAACGTCACGGTCGCGAACGGGAAGATCACCCTGGCCTAGGTGTAGGCCTTCGCGACGGTCCGCCCGTCGATCGTCCACAGCGGACTCGACGCGTCGGGTGGTCCGGGCAGGACGCTGCCGTCCGTGCACGCGAACCGCGGATCGGGGGCGGCGACGGCAGCGCACTGCAGGCCACCCTCCAGCGTGAGCAGGAACGGATCGGCCGTCCCGCCGGGCTGCGGCGGGGCCGGCAGGGCTCCGGTGTAGGTGAGCAGCACGGCCTTCGTCGCGGAGGCCGGGCAGACGACCCGCGTCCCCGTCGTGGCGAAGCACGGGTCGTACGTGGTCGCGCCGCTCGTGCAGCGGTAGGCGTCGTGGCGGCCGGTCACCGCCGACACCGAACCGCAGGTGCCGGTCGCCCGGCTCGTCGTGGCGCCGGTCCGCGCCCGGTACTCGACCGTCTGCGTGAACCGCTGCGAGCGGCTCGTGGCGATCGTGACTTCGAAGGCGGGGTTCGCCGGCGCGAGCCCGCTCGTCACCGGCCCGGCCCCGGGGGCGAGGAACCGGCGCACGACGTCGCCGCCGTCCGGCCGGCAGGGGACGAGCGCCGCCCACACGGCGGCCGCCGCTTCGGCGAACGGCCGGTCCGCGGCGTAGTGCGCGGCGCCGGCGTCCGCGGCGCAGGCCAGCACGCCGGAAGCCGGCTCGGGGGCGCCGGGCATCCCGAACAGCGCGGCCAGGCGGTGCGCGGCCAGGGCCAGCGCCGTGCCGAGTCCAGGTCCGGGTTCGGCTTGGCCCTTGACCGTCGACGGCAGCCGGCCGAACGGGACGTCGTAGGTGACGCCGGAGCCGGGCCAGATCAGGTCCCGCTGGCGTGGGTGGCCGAACAGCTGCACGGCGGACATGGTCGCCGCGGCGGTCCGGGCGGTGGGTTCGGGCCAGCCGGGCGGCGTCGCGAGCCGGTAGGGGACGCGCGCGGCCGACGTCAGGGTGACGCCGGCGCGGCCGTCGCCGGCGGTGACGCAGGTGGTCAGCGGCGTCGCGGGACCGGGCACGCCGAGGCCGACGGTGACGCCGCCGGA